>JAKPNC010000060.1 GCA_029548585.1 bacterium
AGATAGTTATGCCCGGGGACAACGTGGAGATGGAAGTCACTCTTATCTATCCCATAGCCCTGGAGAAAGGCCAGAGGTTTGCAGTCAGGGAAGGCGGCAGGACCGTGGGCGCAGGCGCCGTGACTGAAATTCTCTGATGAAAATAAAAAAAGAGTTGCACAAAAATAAAAAAGCAGGTATAATAGTTACTTTGCATGCGTAAAAAACAGGATTAAGAACCTGAAAATAAAGAAGGGAAACATGGACAACAAGAGAATCCGTATCAAGCTTAAATCTTTCGACAACAGGCTGTTGGATAAGTCCGTGGAAGAGATCGTCGAACTTGCGAAGAGATCCGGCGTCAAGATAGTAGGACCGGTCCCCCTGCCTACAAAGAAAGAGATATACACAGTTCTCAGGTCTCCGCACGTTAACAAGAAGAGCAGGGAGCAATTCGAGATCAGGGTCCACAAGAGACTCATAGATATCATGGATTCCACAGCAAGGACGGTAGATTCTTTGAGCAAGTTAAATTTGCCTGCAGGCGTGGAAGTCGAAATGAAACTTAGCTGAGGGGAAAAATGAGCATAGGATTGATAGGCAGAAAGCTGGGGATGAGTCATATTTTCAACCAGGCCGGGGAGATAGTTCCCGTAGTCATACTCAAGACGGGGCCATGCTACGTTACGGCCATAAAAAATCAGGAGAAGGACGGATATTCTTCCGTTCAGCTCGGATACGAGGAAGTCCCTGAGAAGAAACTTAACAAGGCAAGGCTGAATGAGTTGCGCAAGAAGAGCCTTCCCTTGTGCAAAATGCTCAGGGAATTCAGGGTGAAGAGCGATTCTGAATTGAAGGAATTATCGGTCGGCCAGAAGCTGACAGTCGAGATCTTCAAGGAAGGAGATTATGTGGATATTACCGGAAGATCCATCGGCAAGGGTTTCCAGGGCGTAATGAAGAGGCATAATTTCAAGGGCGGACCTGCCACTCACGGATCCATGTCCCACAGGGCGCCCGGTTCAATCGGCGGAACGGATCCGGCCAGGGTTTTCAAGGGCAGGAGAATGAGCGGCCACATGGGAAACCGGAACGTTACGGTCCAGAATCTCCAGGTAGTCAAGGTCATACCGGAAGAGAACCTCATATTTTTGAAGGGTGCCGTTCCGGGTTCAGGTGCAAGTCACTTAATCATCAGGAAAGCTTTGAAAAAATAACATTTACCCAGGGTTTCGAAAATGAAAAAAATACCGGTTTACAACATGGAAGGCAGCCTTGTGTCAGAAGAGTCAATCCAGAGCGATATTATCACTGCTCCCCTGAACAAGGCAGTTATCTACTATTATGTGAAGGCCTATCTCACCAACCAGAGGCAGGGGAACGCCTCCACGAAAACGAGAAGCGATGTTTCCGGCGGCGGCAAGAAGCCCTGGAGGCAGAAGGGCACGGGCCGCGCGAGGGTTGGTTCGAGCAGGAATCCCGTATGGAGGCACGGGGGAATCGTTTTCGGCCCCAAGCCGAAGGATTACATTCATAAGGTCTCACAGAAAGTTAAAGCCAGGGCGCTCAAAGAGGTTCTCCGGGACAAGATCAAGGAAGACAGGCTTGTCATATTCATACCGGGAGAAAACATTGAGCCGAAGACCCGCGTATTCTCCGATTTCATGAAGAAGACGGGTTTCGGGAAGGAGAAGGCGCTTTTCATCCTTGACAAGGGAAATTCATGCAGCAAGAACCTGATAAAGTCCCTGAGAAATATCAACTCTGTCGAATACGACTTTTCCGACCAGATGAATGCTTATGAGGTGCTGAAGTCCGACAGGCTCATCATTGAAAACGGAACTTTCAAAACACTTAAGAAATACTTAGGAGAAGAAAATGGCAGTTGAACATTTCAAGGTCGTAAAATTCCCCGTCGTTACAGAAAAATCGAACGATGGACTGGCGAAGAACAAGTACGTTTTCTGCGTCAACAGGAATTCGAACAAGATAGAGATCAGGAAAGCCATAGAGACCATTTACAACGTGAAAGTAACGAATGTCAATATTGTCAGCGTGCCCAGGAAGAAGAAGAATTACAAATTCCGGATTGAAGGATACCGTCCCGGATACAAGAAAGCCATAGTTACTCTGAAGGAGGGGGATACAATTGCCATTACGTAAATTAAAACC
>JAKPNC010000068.1 GCA_029548585.1 bacterium
TGCCCGTCACGAATAGCCTGAATTCCTTTTCAACCTGGCTCATTTCCTTCATATCTGAAGGTTCTGGCGGAAGGGGTGTGAACCTAAGCTGGTCAGGGCCGCCAAGCGCGAGTTCCGACCCTCCGCCCCTGATATTCTTCACTGCAGGAAAATTTCTGCCCTTTTCCATCGTCATAGCCTCCCATTCCGTAAGAATAACCTTTCCTTCTGATCATTCCTGCGGATAGAAGGTATCATACTGAAAGAACCCCTGTCCGAAGCTTTTCCTTTGCCTTGCTCCTTCCCATGACTCTCATGTCAATTCTTACAATGGCCCTGTCGGATCTGATCCCTGAGGATGAAGGGCGGGAAGCCTGGATTCCATGTCATTGACAGTGACCAGGAGGCTAGTTCTTTCAACAGGAATATCCTTATTTTCAAGCTTAACGAGTATATCCATCCACCTGTCTGAGCTTTCTATTGAATCCCTTCCGGTAAAGAGGCTTATACCTCCATTTGCCTGCGAGATCGCGCTTCTTTCCCATGGGATAATCCTGGCAAGGTTTGAAAATTCGATTTTAATCGCTTCCGATGGTACTGCTGAATGGCAGGTAGCATGAAGAATGAAAAATATGATGAGGAGAAAACTTGTTTTAAGTTTTACTTCATTCATATCATCTCCTTTTGTCCAAGCCACCCCGGACAGGCAGGCTAACCTTTCACTTGTTAAAAGTTTGCACCTGCCTCTTACTTCCCTGAAAAAGCCATACAATCAATCCGCTTGTTTCAGCCCATTTTTCGTATTAGTGGATCGTATGTCATGGCAAGGTTCCAGGCTTGCAGACAAAAGTTATATAGTAATTCCCGGCGGCATAAGACAGAAGGGTCGCATCCCTTAATCATGCATGAAATATAAAAACAGCTTTCCCTTCCAGAGAGTACTCCACCAGGCTTTTCAAAACCTTTTTAAACCGGAATACGGTATATGATAATCCCGAATACACGGATTCAAGGCTGTCATTGGCGGGTAATTGCATCAAACATCCCGTTTCCCGGATAAAAATCCGGTATCCGTCTTTCCTGAATATTATAAAATAGTAGCACAATCCTGTCACGGGTATCCATGTTAGGAAATATTCCTGCCTTTCCCGTCATGTAACCAATTCCGGACTGGTATATGATAATTTTATGATTTTTAAAAATTCACTATCTTGCCACAATGGGATCTCTTGAAAAAGCCGATATGCCCTTGAGGTTTCCTTCAAAGAGAAAAAGCGCCCGGGTGTTTTCATCCATGGCCGGATCAGTTTTCAAAGGCTCGAAATTATCGGTATACCTGACTGAATCAGATATCCTGAGAGTATCAACCGTGCCATCTACAGGACACAGTGATACTTCCTCCTCTTTCTCTGACAGGCCGAAGATTTCCCATCCGTCGATACCAACCAGGAAAGGTTCCCTTATCAAACCCCTGGTGTTGACCAATTTCCTGCCGTCAACAAAGATGCCGAATTCACCTTCCATTCCGTCTTTAGGTTTCTCTTCTCCCGGCTTGGGGGGAAGAGGCGTTTTACGCAGCTGATCCGGACCACCGAGAGCCAGTTCTGAGCCGCCGCCCCTTATAAAACGGACAGCCAGGATATTCCGGCCTTTCTTCACGTCCACATCAACGGTATAGTTCCATATTGAAAATGGAAAGTAGATATTGCTTGACTGCATTGTGTCATGTACGAGAATCCCGTTAACCCATGCCTGCATCCACCAGTCTGCCCCCATTCCAAGGGTCACCTTCTGGTCTTTAGGGGAGTTGAAAGGTATGAAAACATAGGCATTTTTGCCTGTCGGTTCATTCTTAAGCATACTTGGAAAATCATAAAGGTTCTTCTCTACAGCAACATCTGTACCTTTTAAAGATTTGCCTGAAACGGTGATTTCCTCAGGCATGGAATTGAGAACCCGTTCCGGAAGCTTTTCGTCTGAACTGTCAAGAGGTCCGAAGATTCTCCATTTAGCCGGCCATTCAACAGAACCTTTGATTATTTCTGAAGGAGGAAGCTTTGCAGAACCTTCAGAAACCTTCCACAGGTTCCAGGTAAAAGCCATGTGCACCCACTTTCCGGCCGAGAAGAAACATGTTTCCTGCTTCCCTTTACCTGGAATGCCGACTTCTTTTGTATCAGTCAGAATTTCCATCTGAAGGTCGCTGTATATCTGGCGGTTCCAGTTTCTTCCGCCGTAAAGGTAATTCAGATTGATGTGGGGACTTCTCAAAATGCATTTGCTTATAAACGGTTGTCTTGAAATTGGAATTTCAAAGCTTGACCAACCCGGTTTAAACCAGAATTCAATGGTGCCTTTCCGGCTGGGAAAGAACGAGTACCCGCCATCCTTAAGATTCATGCCCCTTTTGAAGGATAAACTTCTATCTTTCTCCATTAATAATCCGCTTCCGGATATCCCCCTGACGTATCCTCCTTTATCTGTGGTTTCAGGAGCCTCATTCTTTTTCCTTGCTTGAGCCTTTTTTGAAATAACAGGCAAGCGTGCAGGAGATGCAAAAGATACAACAGGTTCAACGTTCAAAAGCCTTGCAAAAGAAGGCGGCGCCGTACCAAGCCTTCCATTTCCATAAAAAGCAGGTTCGATGCTCCATATTCCGCCTTGCCTTCTCACGGGTAAGGTAACATTTCCTGTCCTGTAACTTGAAGAGTCCAGGACTACGCGTCCTCTTGAATTCTTCACGGTGTGGGGCCTTCCGAGGAAAAGCTGCAGGTTTTGAAGGTTTGACGGCACGTAAAAATAGTATGGTACCCCTTCAACCCTGTCTGAAAGTCCATTCTGCCGGAGAGCCGACCAGAATCCATCCGGGCAGTAAAGTCCTATCTTGTCAGACGAGGATCTCCTGACAGCATAAGGATACGTGCACCCGAGAGAGACCCTGTAAAAACCGCTCTTCATTGAGGCAGGGAGGGTTAATGACAGGCTGTAAAGAAGATCTTCCGGATCATCAGCCCATATCATGCCGGTCTTAACGGGGCTTTCTTTCGTTTCCTCTATCGAAACGGATACCCCGCTGAGCGGCTCTTTTCGACCATCCGCCGGATAAGGGAAAACCTGCGGCTTAATATCTGATGTTTTACCCAGGATGTCCATACCTATGTAAGTATCCTTTCCATTTACGTGGCGGAACAAGATATCTCCCGATGACATGTCGGTCGACTTCAGAAGAAAGCAAGCATCAATCTCATTCGATTTAATCGTATTCCCTGAGAATCCTGAATTCCAATAGCAGAAGACAAGTACAAGAAAAGACTTTAAAACCGAAGCCAATATCCTTTTCCCAATTTGTTTCATTTCATTTCCCCCTCTTATTTTTTCGTTTATGTTCCTGGCTTATATTATATCTGTTTAATGATCCTTTAACCCTATTGGGTTGTCAGGACAAATAGCTTGTACGCTCCTTTTGCATACAGACGGGCAATGATCATGCATTTCTTAACGATATTACGGTTTTCCATCCCTCGTGTTAAACTTCTTAAAGCAACGGTTCCACTGTGATTACGTTGTATCAATGCAGTTTACCTGTCACAGTCAAACTTATTTTTCGATCTTTATTCTTCCTCCACCCTCAAGCCGCCATACCTTGCCACCCGTGTACATCCATGCAGCCCAGTTCTTCCTCCTTCTTACCCCGATGTTAAACCTGAAAGTTTTTACCTCGTCCAGGTTAAGGTTAATCGCTGAAAGCGGGATTTTCAATTCAGCGCTCCAGTTGTATGTATCAGGGTCATGCATCACGGCGGCGTATTCAACATTCTTTTCAAGAGCCAGCCTCGTATTTTCAGGCATCTTGAAATAACTGTCAAGTATCCTGAGGTTGCCGTCCGGGTATCCCACGAAGAGGTATATGGGCCCCGTCTCCATGTCAGGAAGCCACCAGCCCTTTATCTCGTCGCTTGAGACCCCTTCAACGGATATTTCAGTCATCCCCCACGTTAATGGAATCTCCTTGACCGCCAGTGGCATATCGGGGGACCAGGGATCGGGGGCGTGATCAACTCCGATGTAAAGATATTTGTCATCGTAAAGAAGCCACGCGTGGCTCAAAGGAGATTCCATGTCCTGCGAGCTCTGGTAATACCTGTCTATTTGTATGGCCTTGTCCTTGTCGAGACCGAGCCACTCATCCTTTTCAAGCCTGCCGTCTATCTTTATCAAGTTCTTTCTCTTGAGTGCGCTGTATTCCTTCGGCTTTGAAGATCCCGACGCTTCCTTCGATGGATCAAAGTACTTGCCAATCTCCCTTTTGACGGGCCAGGTTGCCCTTAGTTCATCGTTGTACAAGCCGATGTTTTCAAATGGAATCGGCTCGAATCCTGCCTGGCCGTAAACGGGTGATCCGGGCCTGAGTCTGAAATCCATCTTCTTTATATTGTAGAAGAGAGGATCAGTTTCGTCAATATTGTTTGATATATCGTTTCCTGCACGTACGCCCGATGCGTAAATAGCGAAAGGTCCACCCATGCTGACATTCCTGGAAATCGTTATGTTTCTCGGCCAACCGAGAGGCCTTTTGTCTTCATCAAGTATCTTTGCAAGCTGTGGGTACCTTTCACTCCAGGGCGGAAGCCTGTATTCGAACTTCTCCAAAACCTCTATGAGCCTGTACCCGCGGGAGTTCAGCTTTCCGTCGCTTTCCATGATACTGCTCCTGTTGCCCTGTGATATGCCAGGAAAACAATCCACGAAGATATTGTTTTCGAACCGGCAGTCGGGCGCTGACGAGGAAATGCCCGATGTTCTGAAAAATACGTTGCCGGATAAGGTGAGGTTTGAGCTCAAACCATCTATGTGGACGGCCCTCACTCCGTGAGTGTCGTTAGGGGAATAGTGGCCTGTTATGTGGTGTATAAAGTTATTTTTCAGAATATTGCCCCTGAAAGTCATGGGCTGTCCCAGGTCCCAGGTGTAGACTGCCCCCAGTTCCTTGGAATGTGCAACGACATCGTGTATCTCGTTGTATTCAATTACATGGTTATTGCAGGTTATACTTATCGCAGAATGATTAGAGTCTGTTATGATGTTATGGGAAATTCTCTGGCCTATCCCCCTTATTGATATTGCTGTGCTGCTGCCATCAAGCCTGTTCACGCGGTAAATATGGTTATTTTCAATACGGAAACCGTTGGGGATCAGCTTTCTCCTGTTTTCAACCGCCCTTGCGTGGCCATAACTGTAATCAGCGTTGTCTGCAAGAACAAGGGCTCCTTCGCCAAGATCATATATGTCGCATCCTACCACGGAGTGTCCCCATCCGCTCTGGATATATATTCCATCCTGCCCGGTATTTCTTACCGTACATCCCGCGAGAAGGTTATTATCGCCGCCCGATATAATAACCCCGTCTCGCCAGGTTCCTTCGAAAACCAGCCTGTAAAAGGCCATGTGTGAGGCATCGTTGGTTTCCATTACAGGTTTATCGAGGATTGTAACTATTGCGTTATCTCTGATCTCTCCCGGAGGCCAGAAGTAAAGCTTCCCGTTTTTTCTGTCGAGGTAGTATTCCCCTGGCTCGTCTATCTCGCTGAGCAGGTTGTATGCGAAAAACCCGGTTCCCCTGGAAATGCGGTTTCCCACGTAAGCAGGATCCTTGGTCTTTTCCCATCTCGGATCCTCTGCCAGGTAGATTATTTTCTCCCTGGTGTCAATACCGGTTATCCTGAGGTGGTTTATAACGTAAGGAACCTTGGGGCCCAGGTAACCCCTTATCCAGGCGTCATTCTCCCCGGTCCACCTTTCGGGCCGTATTCCCGAGTACTTGAATTTTCCTTTCTGGTAAGGCTCATCCCTGAACGTGTAATCTCCCCTGGGATTTACAAGGGAAGCGACCCTTGTGAAGCCTTCGTTGGGCCACCTTGCCATCTGCATGGCCTTACCGTCGTAAATGAGTTCCATCGCACCGGGTTGGTCAGCTCCGGTTCCCCTGTTTTTCAACTCACCGTATTCATTAATGCCCTGGCCCCCAAGATCGGCAACAAGAACTTTTCCCCTTGATTCAGCGGGCAATTTATCCAGGACCCCCCTGTCTTCCACCGGTTTGAAACCGGATACTTTTTTACCTCCTATTATCCTGGCCGTTTCACCAGGATGAGACATGTAGACAACGGGAGATTCTTCTGTGCCGGAATCTTCCCGGGTGAAAACAACGGTGTCTTCAACCAGGTATTCACCCTGCCTGATATCCACTGCAACACCGCCGGGAGGGAGCCCCTTTTCCGCTTTCATTCTCCTTATCTCATCCCTTGCCCGCTGTATCGTGGCAAAAGGACTTTTAGCGGTTCCGTCGTTTGTGTCTTTTCCGGATACGGAAACGTATATGACATGACGGGGACTCTTTATTCTTTTTATACGCGCTTGTCGGGGAGTGATGATGGGCTTACCGTCAGGAAGACCGTCTATAGATTCAAGCCTGTCAATCAGCTCAAGACGGTGCGCCTCGTTGGGATTGGGCGAGGAAGAGACCTCCCTGAGAAGGTTCTCATATATCTCACGGGCCTTCATGTATTCTTTAGACCTCAGGTATGTATCTCCTATACCCCTTCTGGCCCGCATGGAGTCATTCCCGGAAAGGCCTTCAAGCTTAAGAATTTCCTGGTACGCATTCCTTTCCACGTTATTATTTCCTTCTTCAGCGAGGATATCGGCCATGCAGAAAAGGGCATATGCCCTGTAATTCACGCTGAGAGCCCTGTCCCTGGAGATCCCAGCATAATACTTCTTTGCAAGGTCACCTTTTTTTTCAAGCCGGTAACTCTCCGCAGTATTAAAAAGATACAGGGCCGGGGTGTAATCAACGCCGCTTATATCCTTTATTGCCCCGTATTCTCTTCTTGCTCCTTCAAAATCTTTTTTTTTTATCATCCCGTCCGCACTTGAAAAGATGTAATTTATCCTGTCGGCGGCAAGACCTTCATTACCTCCTCCGGCTTTTTTCATTTCCTCGGAACTTAAAACCCGGTTGTGTATGACAACCTCGTCTATATCTATTTTTTCGGATGCGTGGAGGCCAATCCTGAAAGGATAGTCTGCCTGATTGTATTCACCGTCATGCTTGATCCTTCCCGCAATCGAACCGTTCAGATAGAATATGACCTCCTTGCCGTCCCACGTCAGCGCGGCGTGCTGCCAAACCCCTTCTGGAACATTAGCGCTTCTTGCCCTTGCCTGGAAATAAATATTCTTTTTATCTCCGGAAGCCGTTCCGGGAACACAACTGACCCGGGCGCTTGAATAATTTAGTATCCATCCCTTACCACCGGCTCCCGAAAGGAGCAATGTTCCTACGGATGATTTTATCTCGTCATAAGTGGTTGCTGGACCGCTTCTCCTGAACCAGCACTCGGCTGTGAAAGACTTTTTTTCAATCTCAACGGCAGGACCCTGGTAATGTCCCCTGTCAAGCCGCACCGCGGTCTTTCCGGGAAACCTTCCCTCGATTATCGTGAGATCGTCGATATCCTTCTTCCCCGCTCTCACTGGAATAAATGCGAGGTCGTTGCCCTTGCCTGTTAAATCCTTTACAGGGCTTTTGCTGTCGGTCAATCCCTCAAAGGTGTAATATCCTGCAACCGATGGGTCTTTGATCAAGGATTCTTTCCTTTTAATCCAGGCTTCATATGCCTGGTTTTCGGCCCATGCACCGTTCAAAAGGATTGCCAGAAGGAAGGCCATCAATCTTCCTGATTTCATATAATACCTCCAATGTAACATGATTAAGTATCCAGGACTTCTCTTAATGCAAATGACAAAACCTTCTTTTCCTGAAGGCTTTTGAATACAAAAATATTTTATA
>JAKPNC010000265.1 GCA_029548585.1 bacterium
AAAGCACGTTCCTGCCGCTTTCCACGGTTTCAGGCCACTCGGTCTCTTCTCTCAGAGTGACGCACGGTGTGCCGGCCCAGTAAGCTTCCTTCTGGACCCCGCCCGAATCTGTGAATACCATGTTTGCATTCTTTATGAGCCATACCATGTCGAAATATCCCACGGGTTCCGACAGGATCATCTTTTCGAGAAGATTTCCAGGCACATTTTCCAAGATCTTTCTGGTTCTCGGATGTACGGGGAAAACCACGGGGCAGCCGGAACCGTTATCACGGGCAAATTTCAGCCTTTCTGAAAGTACCCTGAGATCCCCGGTATTCTCAGCCCTGTGGATAGTAAGGAGATTGTATGAACCGGGTTCCACGGAGAGGCCGGATAGAACGGAAGAGGAGGAAGAAGACTTCTCGAGAGCCTGCAGCATCATATCGTACATGATATCTCCCGTGTTGAAAACCATCCTGTTATCAGTCAAGCCGGAAGGAACTGTTATGTCCGGAAGATTTTCCAGGAGCCTTCCACCTTCAACGATGGATTCAAATCCTTCCCTTTCGAGGTTTTTCACGCTCTTTTCGGTTGGACAAAAAAGGAAAGAGGAAAGGTGGTCGGTAACAACCCTGTTGATTTCTTCGGGCATAGACCTGTTATAACTCCTGAGGCCAGATTCAACATGGGCCACGGGTATCCCGAGTTTTGAGGAGACCAGGCTGCACGCAAGGGTTGAATTGACATCCCCGAAAACCACTACCATGCCGGGGGGATCTGAAATGCATACATCTTCGAAGCGGGTCATTATCACTGCAGTCTGTTTCGCGTGGGATGCCGAACCTGCACCGAGTGAGTATGAAGGGGCCGGAAGATCAAGCTCCCTGAAAAATATTTCTGACATGGCGTAATCGTAATGCTGTCCCGTGTGGACTATCTCCGGTATGATAAGGCCAGGGCGGCCGGCCATTGCCTTCCACAGCGGTGCTATCTTGACAAAGTTGGGCCTTGCCCCGGCGACAAGAAAAACCTTTTTCTTCCTTTCCATCTTCAGACCTCTCCTCCCTTCACCAGAAGTTCCCTGTATACACTTATAATCCCTTCCGCCATCCTGTCGAGGGTAAAATGTTTCAAGGCGTTTTCACGGGCCGCGGCCGCCATGATCCCGGCCGGTCCGGGATTTGAACTGACGTAAGAGATCCTGTCCGCCACCTGGCCGGCATTCCCGGGATCGACGAGAAAACCGGTTTTTCCGTCGTCTATCAGTTCAGGTATGGCTCCAAGATTTGTCCCGATGACGGGAGTTCCTGACATCTGGGCTTCTGCGACAGTCCTGCCGAAACCTTCCGGCTCGTAAGACGGCACAACAAGGAGATCCATCTCCCCAAGCGCCTTTTTTGCATCCATCTCAGTTATTTCAACTATCGTTTCCATGCCGTTGGCAGATATCCAGCTTTCGAGAGACTTCCTGTATTCAGGACTTCCGCTGCCGATTATGATTCCCTTTATTTTCATTCTCTCCCTGAGAAGCCTTATAGCTTCGAGAAAAATGTAATGCCCCTTGTAGAGGCTGAAACGTGAGATCATGCCAGCCCTGAAACAGGGAGATGAAGACTTTTCGACCGACAGGAATTCCTTTGACACCCCGTTGTAAACTACTCTGATCTTTCTTTCCGGTATCCCCATGAATTCCCGGGCATGTGTCTTGAGCGCCCGGCTGACGGTTATAACCAGGTCCCCCATTCCTTCAGACCTGCTGTAAAACCTCTTCCTGTTGAAGCTGTGTATGCTTGTAACCCAGGGCAGTCCGGGAAACCTCTTCATGGCAAGGCGGGCTATCCAGCAGGAAAAACGGCTCTGGACATGTACGATATCAGGATCTGCCTCCCGTATTATGGACTCCATATCCCTGAGCGCACTGAAAAAGACCGGCAGGGTCTTTCTGTTCATGGGCAGATTGCGACAAATTACACCCCTTTTCTCCATGGAGGGAATGAAGCGGCCCGGACCTGAAGCGACAACAACCTCGTGGCCCATCTCAACGGCCCTGATGGAAAAATCATGGACGCCTCTCTCAATGCCTCCAAAGTCCATGGAGGGGAGGATTCTGAGTATTTTCATTGGCTGTCAGAGTTCGAAGAGGAATGGCTGTTCCTTTTCGTCTATAAGAAGCATTGCGGATTTGGAAACCTGTTCAGGGGTGATCTTCAGGAGGCAGGCATTTCCCTTCCTGCACCTGGATTGAAGGCTGCATGGGAAACATTCAAGTCTGCTGTGAACAACAAGGTTCTTTGTCCCTATGGGACCGTACCTGTAGGAATTTCCCGGTCCGAATACAGCTGCAACGGCACATTTTGCCGAGCAGGCAAGGTATATCGGAACGGTCTCCTGGGAGACAAGAAGATCCGCCTTTTCGATAAGGGCTGCCATTTCCTTTAATCCAAGCCGGCCGGTAAAATCGAATACTTCCCCATCTTTCACGCCTCTCATTATTTCCACGGCAGCACTTTCATCGTTTTCGCTCCCGGTAATAACTATCTTTGCGCCGTAAACCCTTGCAAGGTCGCAGGCAATCACCGTATAAA
>JAKPNC010000112.1 GCA_029548585.1 bacterium
TACCAAATACCGGTCATGGTTGCTTACGGACGGAAGTATGGGAGGCGAACCTTCCACTCCGAAACCTTTTGATTTTTACAAGGTTGAAATGGCTTCGGTAATGTCTAACGGACTTGATGTTTGTGCCAGCATATTCATGGAAGCTGACGGTACAATGGATCCCGCCCAGGCAAAGATTATAAAAAAGGAATTTGATTACTTCCGCCATATTAAAGGCTGCTATGCCGGCATTGAACCCGTTCCTTTTGCGGCGCTGGTGTCTCCCCATGGTGAGACTACCCCTTTGAAACCTAAGGGAGAATACGATACCCACCGCGAAGAGTTTGAAGGATGGTCCAAGCTGATGACCGAAAGCCATCTCCTGTACGATGTCCTGGTGGACAGTTTTATTGACGTGGAGAAACTGAGCCGTTACAAGCTTATCGTACTGCCCCATTGTGAATCTCTTGACGATGGGAAAATAATGGCCTTTAAAAAATGGGCAGGTAAAGGGAAAATGCTTATTTCCACCGGTCATGTTTCGCTTCTTGACGGGGAAGGCAGAAGGAGAAAGGATTTCGGGCTTGGAGATTTGATGGGAGTATCTTTTGTTTCAGACCTTGACGAATATGCAAATTACATGCATATTACCGATAAAATGGCCGCCGACCCAGATGAAACTGTCACTTCCTGGCATTATATGCCCGCCGGGCAGGCAAAGGTAAAGGTTTTAAAGGGTACGAAAATCCTTGCAAGCGTGGGAGAGCATCCATTTGTCGAAGGCGGTAAAAAACACCACGTTTATTACAGGCATGAAACATTTTTTCCGGCTCTTGCCGCAAAGGAATGGAGGCATTTTTCAAGTCTGTATTTTGCAGGTCTTCCGGGCGCATCCTACCTCTACTCCCAGTCACCAGGTTTGAAAAGGCTTGTTGAAAGGCTGATGCATCCGGTTGTGGAGAGCAGCATGCCGTTGTCTGCCGAAGCTCCGTCATGCGTTCAGTTTGAAGCGTCATTGCAGAATGTCGGTAAACGGATTATAATAAATCTTATGAACCGGGGCGGCATATCAGGAATAAACAGTCTTGTCAGAAGAGGTTCTGGTGAAATGTTTTCTCCTCAACATGCTCACAGCGCTTTGCCAGTCTACGGAATAAAAATTAATATCAGGGAAAACCTTGCCGGGAAAATCAGGAGTGTTTTTATTGCCGGGTCAGGTAAAAAATGCAAGGTGGAAAAAAAAGACGGGCATGCTATAATTGAAATTAAAAAGCTTGACGCCCATATGGCCATAGTGTGCGAGGTTGAAAATTAAGGTTCAGGAATAAATGCATAGGATTACATGCCGGTTTATGAAATGCAGAAAGACCAGCAGCATATTAAGTGAAAGACAACCGATGAACCTAGGGTAAAAGAAGGAGGTACCAATGAACGTGAAGGCAGGCATCTCTTCTATGGGCATATTTTCATGGGTTATAATGGCTGCATGTGTTTTTCTAATAATGCAGGCGCCGGCCAGGAGCGAAGATAAGATCCTGAAGGTCGAATTTTCACACCTTGCAAAGGTCCTTCTGTGGGAAAAATCGCCGGCATCCTACAGCTGGGGAGCGGTTGCCCTGCATACCGGGAAAAACGCGATTAACTCTTCCGAAAGGTGGATGGACCTTGTGGTCAAGATGGATGCTTCAGTGCATCCCCTTGAAACCACTCAGCTTACAGTAACTGTTGACGGCAGGGATGACGGCAGGATTCTTGCCAGGAAAACATGCGAACCTCTGACCCCGGATGCCCTCGTCAGGCTTGATATGCTTTCTCTGAAAGCTAACAGCGCCAGGATAAGGGCCGAATGGCGTGGAAAAGACGGGATTCTTTTGGGAATGGGTGAGTTGTGGGCCATGGCAGAAACGGCAAAGCCTCTTCCTGAAGACAGGAAGATCCCGGTTATCCTCGACCTTCCGGAAGGCATAGAAAGAGTTAACGCCTATCCCGTAAGGTTTGGCCTTCCTCTTCCCAGGGGTGTAGTGTGGGAAGCCGACGGCCTCAGGGTTCTTGATACTTCCGGCAGGGAGGTTCCTTCCCAGCTTGAGATCGCGGGAAGGTGGGCGGAAGAAGGTTCCGTAAAGTGGATGTGGATAGATGCTATCGTTTCGGGTAAAAAGGGCGACGAGTTTTTTGTTGCGGCTGGAAAGAGAGAGAGTGGAAGTTTTCCCGCGGTCCCCGTGAAGATTGAAGAGAAGCAGGGCATTTTCTCCGTAAAAACAGGAGAAACCGAATACCTTGTCGGGAAAGACGGGGCCCTTGTCAAGGAGATAATATCCGGAGGGAGAACTGTTGTAAGGGAAGGAGGAGCCAGGGGCCTTTATGTCATAGATCAGAAGGGAAGGATTGCAAGGGCGTCGGGTAAAGATGCATCGGCATTGATCGAATCGAAAGGTCCCGTATCCGCTGTTATAAGGATTGAAGGCTGGTATTCGACACCGGAAGGCGAAGAAGTGGCCCGGCATATCACAAGGCTGAAATTTACAGCGGGAAGGCCTGAAGCTGAAGTCGTCCATACACTCATACTGTCAAGGGATACAAACGAGGTATGGTTCAGGGATATTGGATGGGAATTTGAGGTTTTGCACGGGAGGGATACAAAAGCCGTTTTCGGACTTGCCGGAGAAGAAAGGGATTACACTGAAGGACATGTCAATTTTCCGGGTGGATGGATAGCCATGAATCCGGTTCAAAAAAAAGATGTACCTGCTCCCCCGCAATCTGAAAAAAAGTTTGAAATACCTCTTTCAGGCATAGGATCGGTTTCAATGGTACAGAAGGAAGGAGTGCTTCTCGGACTGGAACCATCTGCCATCCAGAGCTGGAACCGCGCAACCAACCCATCTACACCCTGGACTCCCTGCCTTCACGGAAGCTATTCTTTCGAGATCTTGAAGAAAGGTTCGGGTAAGCCTCTCTACAGCGGCGCCAGGATGGGCGATTGGGCCGCTCTCACGGGGGCCTCGGGCGGATTGATGGTTTCCTGCAGGGACGCTGCAGCACAGCATCCAAAGGAATTCGAGGTTTCAGAAAAGTTTCTGAACATGAAACTTTTCACTTCCTCAACGGGAAGAGAGCTTGACTTCAGGATGGAATCCCTGATGGAAAGCTGGGGCATGCTTCCATTGGATAAGGTCAGGTCCCATGACAAGGTTCCCCAGAAGCTTCTGCAGGATTATCTCGATTTCATTTCAAAGCACGACAGCAATGCCATCGGATGGGCAAAAACTCATGATATGATGATTTCTCCCGCAATAAGCGGATTTGACCCTTACATCTCAAGCATGCTTCATTCAAAGCAGGTTTTTATGCATGTTAGCCCGAAATGGATAAGGGAAACACGAGCGATGGGGCCTCTGCATCCGAAGGATCCTGAGAAGTTTCCGCTCGACGAGACCCTTATAAACAACCTTTTTTGGGGAAAGATCCTCCAGGGTTTTGGAGGACCCAACGGAGGCTTTGTGAACTATAACGCCGGTCCCCACTGGATAATACATTCCTGGCGCAGCGGGAGTTACACGATTCGTTCAGACAGCTGGTACCTGTATGCCCGTTCTGGTGACAGGTCTATCAGGCATTTTGCCCAGGGAGCCAACAGGGCATTTCTGGATAATAACTTATCTCACTGGAGATCCGAAGGTAAAATACCGGGTCTTCTCATGGGAGACACGAGCAGTCCGGGCTCTCTTCAGTCAAGGAACAG
>JAKPNC010000122.1 GCA_029548585.1 bacterium
GAGTCCCGCTGGGTCAACACCTGGAACTCTCGCAGGAAGTATACCGAAAGAGAAGGGGACATCATGTTTAACGGCGAGAAGCAGGACAGGAGCAGGGGGTTGGTCTTTGTTGTCGGAGGGAACACGACCTTCTCTCCTGTATAGCTTATTATGAGGGTTGATCATTTCCTTTGTTAACAAAGCTTCCCCTGTTGTTCCAGGCCAGGCGTCGAGAAAGACGACCTTCCCTTTATTCTTTTCGTTCGATGCCGGTTCTTGCCCGAAGACATTAACAAGCTTTTCAGCTTGCCATTCGAGGTGGTCCTTGCAGTATGCCCTCGTTATACCTTTCAGGGATGACCCGGGGATAACCGGCATGCCATATAACCGGTGAAGGGTTATGGATGTCTCCAGGACAGACGGATCGCCATTCCCTATGAAGAGAGATTGTGCCGTCTTCAATGAAAAGGGGGGAAGCCCTACCGGGCAGACACTGTAATACCGTTTCAGGATCATGTCGTAATCGGGTATCCGTTTGGCACTCAACTGTACCAGATGGTCGAGGTGCTCTTCTTTGTAGTTCTGTCTAATCCTTTTTTCCCATTTTTTAGGATTCGCATCGTTTGATTCCTTATACAGGCCCATGACGGCTTTTACGAATCCTTCCTTATTGCACAGGGAGAGCAGAATGTCACGTTCTCCTAAGGACATCCTGCCCGTACAGGACAGAAAAGCAGTATCAGAAACTTGTCTACACGCTATCTTGCGGCGTAGCCCGTTAGGAACATTTACAGTCTTGTCAAGGCGTCTCTTCACTGAGATGAGGTGAAAGTCTTTTTCTGTGGAGATTTTGGTAATCTTTCCGGTGTCATCGACTGTCGTGAACCATCTTGGAAATTTGGCAAGGAAAAGGGAAAGGTTAATCGTCGAATTGTCCCTAAGGAGTTCCTGTTCAACAAATCCAGTAATCCTGTCACAAGAGAAAAAAGGGACGCCCGGGACAATGATGCCCTCAGTCTCGTTGCCTTCTCGTACCTGTTCGCGGGTATATCGTTGCATTTTGCTTTACCTCTTTATTCTTCTTCGGAAGGCAATTCTGCCTCAGCGTATTTCTTGATCTCGTTTACAAGCTTGCATGCCTCCTGAGTATAGTAAAGGAGCGATTCTTCGGTGGCGTTCAACATAATCCGGTATAGCTTAAGTACAAAACTCCTCTCATCTTGTAGGTCTTCCCTGCCGTGCTCCGTGATAATTGAGTCCCCATTGACGGTCCTTCCCCGGAAGAGCCAGGTAAGGAGGTTGATGACGAGTTTTCTGTTGCTGTCATCATCGATTTTTGATATGCGGCCACTCAAATCTTGGAGAAAGCTCTGGCGGTGGACCGAGGCTTCATAGCCCCGCACCGCGGCGCGAAATTTTTTTTGCTCCTTATCGTCGAGTTTACCCCTCACATAACAGACACATTCGTATGCGAACCGAATCCGTTCATTTCGGAGGTTCTTCCATTCCATCGTCATTCCCCCTCTTAGAGTACAACACGCTGCAGAGATACGATACCTTTGCCAATTGTCTCGTCACCGCCTACCTGCAGTATCT
>JAKPNC010000139.1 GCA_029548585.1 bacterium
GCCTGCCTGTATCCCCCGTCAAATTTATTAAAACTGTAAATATGGTTGTTTTCAACCAGGTGTCCGGCGGGTATGAGTTTTTTTCTGTCTCCGCCATCGAGGGATACGCCGCCTTCTGCCATGTCGTGCATGTCGCAACCAACAATCTTGTGGTTCCAGCCGTCCTTAATATTGACCGCCCACTGTCCGGTATTTCTGATGGTGCAGCCGGTAACGACCACATTATTGCCTTTATCCAGATTGATGGCACTGGCGCGTGTTCCCTCAAGTGTCAGTCCCGAAAGGACTACGTGGGACGCGTTGTCAGTTATCACCAGGGGCGTATTGAGAGTGGAGACCATTATGTCGCTTTTTCCCGGGTCGGAAACGGGATAGAAATAGAGTTTCCCGTCATCCCTGTCGAGGTACCACTCTCCCGGGGTGTCAAGCTCGCTCAGCAGGTTGTACACGTAATAAGGAGCGTTCTGTTTGACTCTCACAAGATAACGGGCGGTATAATTTGCCGGATATCTCTTGTCGGGGCCCATGTTGATTATCTTCTTCCCGGTGTCGATTGAGTCTATGCTCGTATGTATCTTCTCGTATTCGTAGGAGAAATACCCGTGTATCCAGATATCTTTATCGTTTTTCCACCTTTCCGGCCTGTCTCCGGTGTAGCAGAACCTTCCGCTCTGGTATGTGCCGGTGTTTGCAGATTGCCCTCTCAATACCCCGTCTCCCTCGGGAGTAACAAGGCTTGCCACCCTTTCGTGTCCTTCGTTGGGCCACCTCGCAAGCTGCATTCGTTTGCCGTCGCAGAAGAGTTCAAGAGCGGCAAGGTTTGATTTCCCTTCGTCTCCCCTGTTTAACAGCTCTCCGTAATCTGTTATGCCGGCCGCTTTCATGTCGGCAACCCAGACCTTTCCCCTCGATTCTATGGGCAGGCGGCTTAAAATGGTCTTGTCGTTGAGGATCTTGAAATTCGTTATCCGCCTTCCTCCGATAATACTGGCTTCTTCGCCAGGGTAACTCCTGTATACCACTGGAGCAAATTCCGTGCCGGAATCTGCTTTGCCAAAGGTAATGCTTTCGGTAATGTAATACTTTCCGCTCCTGAGGTATACTGAAATGCCTCCTTTCGGCATGCCGTTTGCTTTGATCTTTCTTACTTCCTCCTGAGCCCTTTTTATGGTTGCGAAAGGCTTGTTTTTTGTGCCCGGATTGCCGTCGCTTCCACCAGGGGATACGTATAGCTCCTGTTTTGGCCCGTTCACCCATGTGGCGAGTTTTTCCTGCCTGCTTTTTATTGCCGCCCCGTCAGCCAGACCGTCTATCTCCTCAAGCCTGTCCCGCAGGTCAAGCCTGTATCCCTCGTGGGGCAGGGGTGAATTTTCCTGTTCCAGGAGAAGCCGGGAGTATATTTCCCTTGCAGAAGAATACTTCTTTTCAGCCTTGTGGGAGTCTCCCGTTTTCAGGCGGGCGGTGAAAAGATGGTGTTCGAGGGCCCCCGGGATTTTGAGCACCTGTTCGTAAAGCTTTCTCTCTTCCGTCCGGTTATTCTCTTCCGCATAAACCTGAGCCTCCCGGAAAAGCCCGTCTATCCTGTAATATGCCGACAGGTTCTCCAGTTTGAATATCTCCCCGTAAGTCTTGTGGGCGTTCGCGTAATCCTTCTCCATCCTGTAGCTTTCGGCAATGTTGAACAATGCCATTTCGCTGCCGTATCCTGGCAAACCCTGCATCTTAAGGTATTCCGAGCGGGCTTTATTATAATCGCCCTGTTTTACGTAGGCATCAGCTTTTAAAAATATCTCTTCCCTTGAAACGGCAATCTCTTCCGGCTTCAACACTCTGTTGTATATAACCACTTCGTCTACATCAAGTTTAATCGAGCCTACACCGTGCCCGGAAAACCCTATCACAAAAGGTATTTTAGAAGGCACATATTGCCCTTCAAACTTTTCTGCTTTTACTTGCACTCCCTTCTCGTTTCTCATTGTCATATTTTGTTCAGTGAGCTGTCCGTTCAGATAAATGTTCATTGCTGAACCGTCAAAAGTGACTATGAGATGGTGCCAAACATTTTCAGCAAGAGGGGTTCTTGTGGAATTGCTTGTGGCTCCTTTGGGTTGGGCCATATCAAACATCAGAGTTGATGGCTGATCGTATGCAGACAATATCCTCCAGCCCTGAGAGTATCCGGAAACGGAAAGGATGGAGCCGTTTTTATATTTGCTTGCGGGCAGAATGCTGCCCATCCCTTGTCTTCTGAACCACACCTCAGCGCTGAACTGGTGGTTTTGTATGTTGAAAGCTTCACCTTTATAGTGCCCTTTATCCAGTCTTATCGCCTTTTTTCCGGGCCACCTGCCTTCTATCACCTGCATATCATCAGAAACTTCTTTGGTTACCG
>JAKPNC010000143.1 GCA_029548585.1 bacterium
TACCACCGCCGCCATCGTGGAAGATACGCTCTCTTCCTCCCACAAGAAACCTGATTACGAGATCCTTGTTCCCCTTCAGCTTCTCAAGCAGGCCGAGCATACTACCAGGATCTTCAACATAGTCCTCGGGGCCATTGCCGCGATATCCCTTATCGTGGGAGGCATAGGCATCATGAACATAATGCTTGCAACCGTGACCGAAAGGACCAGGGAGATAGGCATAAGAAGGGCCCTTGGCGCAAAGAGGAAGGATATCATAAACCAGTTCCTCGTTGAAGCCATAATCCTGTCTGCAATAGGAGGGGTGATAGGGGTTTTTCTCGGCGTAAGCATACCGGCTATAGTCACGAAATTCGCAGACATGGTCACGATTGTGACATACTGGTCTATCATAATAGCTTTCGGCATATCCGTTGCCATAGGCATTACCTTCGGCATATATCCCGCGAGAAAGGCGGCGTGGCTCGATCCCATAGAAGCGCTGCGCCACGAGTGATAACACAATTTATTTCATAGGATATTTTCCCGTTCGGCAGAAAGCTTTGTCATGATAAGTGAGCATTCTTCCCTGCTTTTTTCCCATCTGCCGTGTATATGGCGAACTCAATTTGTTATTGCTATAATTTCAGTTGAGAATCGGTTCGTAAGTGAAGGATGTTTCTCATAAAGGATTGCGGGATTTGAGGCTGCCCTTGGGCTGGATAGGATATGGCGGCACCGTTAGGTTTTGGCTTCAAAGCTCTAATACTTTTGGGGGGAATCCCAGAACCACGGATCGAGGGCCTTATTGTCCACGGGGCATGTACCCTTTGGAGATACCAATGTACGGTTTGGCCACCTTCCGCAGTCAAACCTCGTCTTTTCATCCCTTGCCATATCAACCGGGCATTTGCCGTAAAGCTTGTGTAATCCTTCATATGTCTGGCACCCGTCTGAAGTTCTGTGGCATTCCTCACAGACAACCTTGGGCACGAAGGCCGCTCCGATCCTCGGGAAGTATCCTTCGAACCTCACATTACCGCCGCACTCGATGCACGTGTAACCCCGAAACGATGTAAATCCGGTGTTCAAAAACTGTATTTCCTTCTTCGAGTAATCGAATTCGTCGGGGTAAGTTGTGGGCAGGAATATCATCTTTGGAGCCTTAATGCCCGCTCTCTCAAGCTTCTCGTAAACAGGAGGCATCAACCTTACGATTCTCATGGCAATCTTGCTCCTGTGGACTTCGAGGGCGGAATTGTAAGATGCGCTCATGATGAAGAAAAGCATGGCGCTGAATATAATACCTTCAACCGTCCCAGGGATAATCCCGGCTATCTTGTCTGCCACATGTTTCAGGTCAACCCGCTTTTTGAGGGATTCGATAAGAATGACAAGAAGCAGGATGAAAAAGAGGGCGCATATTATAAAAAGGAAGATTTCCGCGGCAGTCCCGGTTATATCGAACTGCTTGAAAAGCTTTACAGGGGCCCTGTAGACGAGGGATGCAAGAATGAATCCCCCGGTTATTCCCGCTATATCTCCGATGCTTGACACAAAGCCTCTGTAATAGCCCATAAGGAGGCTGCTCAGCATGATGATAATGGCAATGAGGTCAAATCCTGTCATCCCGATATATTAACATATAACCGTGAAAAATAAAAGAGGGGAACACGTTCCCCTCTTTTATTTGTTACAAGCTGCAGGCACTCTTACTCAAACTTCCTGCGCCGTTCACCCGGTTTTTCCATTCCGGGAGGCGCGTTTTTCTTTCCTTCAAACCTCCGGTTCTTCCACTCCTTTTTCATTTCCTCGTTCTTTCTTTTAAGTTCCATGTACTCAGGATTGTCGGATAGCTTTGAATTGAGCTTTTCCCTCATCTTCATGTTCAGAGATTTCATCTCCTCTGAAAGGGCCTTCAGTTCAGGATCGTTTTTAATGGCATTCCTTTCTATTTCTCTCATACTCTGGCCAATCTTGAGAGCCTCTTTAAGCTGTTCTCTTAACTCCTGGTTGGCCGGTACTTCCTCTGCCGGTAATACGAACGCGCAACAGAGAAACAGAAGGGCTGAAATAAGTATCATCTTACTTTTCATCTGCCTCACCTCCTCTTCTTTGAGTTCCTTCTTAAAAATCAGGATTCCCGCGCTTCTTTTACGCAATACGGTCTGCAGCGAACGGCTCTTTTTTCTGCCATCCCTTAATCTTAGACGATTGACATTGGCTGAGGTTTAGTGTAAAGTTATATTCCAAATGAAAGAAAAGAAAAAGGCAGCCATATTCGATCTTGACGGGACGCTGGTGGATGCTTACCGGGCCATAACCTGCACTTTTAACGATGCGCTGGAAACCATGGGATATCCCCCGGTTCCCATTGAAAAGGTGAGAAGGTCCGTAGGCGGGGGAAGCGCCGGTCTCGCCTCAAGGTTTGTCAGGAAAGAGGATGTCCCGAAACTGATGGATCTGTACGGTAAAAACTACGCGAAATTTCTCGCTGGAAGGGTCGGCCTCCTTGAAGGATGCGAAGGACTTCTTGAATTCCTCTCCGGAAAGGGGATTAAGCTATGCGTGGCAACCAACAGGTCCCGGTATACCGTTCCGGGATTGCTCGACGAATTGAAGATCGGGAGATATTTTGATATAATATGTACGGCTGATGACGTGGTAAACCCCAAGCCCGATCCTGGAATGATCATCAGCATAATGGATGCATGCGGGGCAAATCCCGGAGAGGTTTTTTATACCGGCGACATGGATATAGATTTTTTCACCGGCCGCAATGCCGGGGTTGATACCTACATAGTTTCAACCGGATCGACTCCGCGGGAGGATCTTGAGAAGATTGGAGGGATAAACCTCTTCGATAACCTTGTTTCCCTGAAATCTTTCCTGGAAGGAAGCATGTGAATATTAAAAAATCAGCCAGGCCATGTTCGACTGTCTGAAAACACCAAACGGAGGCACAGATGGAAATAGTGGATATCTACGCGAGGGAAATACTTGATTCGAGAGGAACTCCGACCGTCGAGGTCGAAGTTTCCCTTGAGACCGGAGAGGTTGGAAGGGCGGCAGTCCCTTCAGGGGCTTCGACGGGAGAAAGGGAAGCCCTGGAACTGAGGGACGGCGGCAAGAGGTTCCTTGGCAAGGGGGTACAGAAGGCCGTTGACAATGTTAACGATATCATCGCTCCGGAGCTTGAAGGTTTTAACGTTTTCGAACAGAGGGAGATAGACAGGTTTCTCATAGAAATAGACGGAACGGAGAACAAGTCGAGGCTTGGGGCGAATGCAATGCTCGGAGTCAGCCTTGCCACTGCAAGGGCGGCTGCGGAAGCCCTCGGTGTGGATCTCTATTTCTACCTTGGCGGGCTCAGGGCAAACCTTCTGCCCGTTCCCCTTTGCAACGTGATAAACGGAGGTATGCACGCCGACAATAACCTGGACATACAGGAATTCATGATAGCGCCCCTGGGGGCAAAGACGTTCAAGGACGGGTACAGGATGGTTGCCGAGGTTTTCCAGGTGCTCAAGAAGACATTGAAGGATGAGGGACATATCACATCGGTTGGGGACGAGGGAGGTTTTGCACCCAACCTGAAGACAAACGAGGAGGCCATGCAGTTCATAATAAAAGCCATTGAGAAAGCGGGCTACAAGGCCGGCAAGGATATAAGCATAGCCCTCGATGTTGCCGCTTCTTCCATATACGAAAAGGGATCTTACTCCTTTGAAGGGGGAAAGAAATCTTCCGACCAGTTGATCGGCTACTACGAAAAGATCATAAAGAAATATCCGGTCTTTTCAATAGAGGACGGCCTTGCGGAAAATGATTGGGACGGATGGAAAGAGATGACTTCCAGGCTGGGAGATAAACTCCAGATAGTCGGTGACGATATATTCGTCACCAACCCGGCCATATTCAAAAAGGGCATAGATAAAGGCGTTGCCAACTCGATACTCGTGAAAGTGAACCAGATAGGCACCCTGACAGAGACCCTTGAAACTATAGAGATAGCCCAGCGCAACGGTTACGGCACGGTAATCTCCCACCGAAGCGGGGAGACTGAGGACACCTTCATAGCGGATCTTTCCGTGGGGGTGAACGGCGGCCAGATCAAGACGGGGTCGCTGAGCAGGTCAGAACGTCTCTGCAAATACAACCAGCTTCTCAGGATAGAAGATTCTCTCGGGGAAGAAGCTGATTACGCAGGCTGTTACCTTTTGAAATAAGGGGGCACATGAAAAGGCGGAGCAAGACAAGGCTGCGCATATTGCTACTCTGTCTGTTCTTTTCGCTTATAAGCCTGCCACGGCTTGTGAATATGGTCAGGCAGGAGAGACTCTTCCAGCATTATGCGAGCGAGGTGAAAAGGCTCGAGCAGGAGAACACGTCTCTCCTGGAAAGGATAGAAGCCCTCAATTCCGACCCTTATTATACCGAGAAAATCCTGCGCGACAATTTCGGATACATAAGGGACGGCGAGTATGTTTACAGGATAAAGGATTGAACCATCTTACCGCCGGCGGGTTTACTGGTGCGAATACATATCGTATTCTCCCGCGCATTGGCGGGAAGGCGTTGATACCTGAAATCCCCACCGGAGGGGTATTGGATATTGTCGCAACTATGACGGCGCATGAAGTTGCGGTATCCTGCTGCCGGGCGCGGCTTTCGGGATGCGCATATCAATAAACCGGAGAAGGAAAGATGTACCCAATAAAATTCGTTCGGGAAAATATGGATCTCTTGAAGGCCGCCGCATTGAACAAGGGCGCCCGGGTTGAATGGGAAAGGCTTGAAGATCTTGAAAATGCCAGGAGAAGGATCATCTCCTTCGTAGAGGAGAGGAGGAAATGGCAGAAGGATATCAGCCTGAAGATCGCCGACAGGAAGGAAGCAGACAGGGCAACTCTCGGCGACATGATAAACCAGGCAAAAAAGTATTCCGATGAAATAAGGGAAAACGAGAAGGAGCTTGGAGAGATTGAAAAGGAACTTGAGGCTATTATCTCGATGATTCCCAACGTGCCGCACGAGTCTGTTCCCACCGGTAAAAATGCGGATGACAACGAGGTGGTGAAGGAATGGGGCAAGCCGGTGGAGCCTTCTTTTGAGATCCTGCCTCACTGGGACATAGGGGAAAAACTCGGTATTCTCGATTTTCCGAGGGGTTCGAAGATCACCGGAAGTTTCTTTCCCGTTTTCAGGGGCCGGGGAGCGTCTCTCGTAAGGGCGCTTATAAATTTCATGATCGAGAGCCACACGGAAAAGGGCTTTACCGAGGTTTGGGTTCCGGCCCTCGTCAACAGGGACAGCATGTTTGCCACAGGGCAGCTCCCCAAGCTTGAAAAGGACATGTATTTTGTCAACGAGGACGACCTGTTTCTCATTCCCACCGCCGAGGTCCCGGTGACAAACCTTCACAGGGGAGAGCTGCTTGACGAGAAAGATCTTCCGCTGTACTACGTGGCTTACACGCCCTGTTTCAGGAGGGAGGCCGGAGCATACGGCAAGGATACCAGGGGGCTTATCAGGCTTCACCAGTTTGACAAGGTGGAGATGGTGAAATTCGTCAGGCCCGGAGATTCATACCGGGAGCTGGAATCCCTGCTCTGCGAGGCTGAAAGCATCCTGCAGTCCCTGGAACTGCCTTACAGGGTTCTCAAGCTTTGCACGGGGGACCTCAGTTTTTCCGCAAGCAAGTGCTATGACATAGAGGCGTGGTCTCCCGGGATAAAAAAATGGCTGGAGGTCTCTTCATGCTCGAATTTTGAAGCTTTCCAGGCAAGAAGAGGAGATATAAAATACAGGAAAAGCGACGGAACCAGGGATTACGTTCACACCCTTAACGGTTCGGGCCTTGCCCTGCCCAGGATAATCATATCCATACTGGAAAACTTCCAGCAGTCCGACGGTTCCGTTTCGGTTCCCCCGGTCCTGAGGAAATACATGGGCGGCATTGAATCCATAAAATAGTTGATGCCGGAAGCCCCAGGCGGGAGGAGAGACTTCCGGGCCAAAAAAAAGGAGATGATCCAATGAAAATATCCCTTTGCACAATCAGCCTTATAAACCATGCAGGTTCACTGGAAGAAGTCTTCCAGGTGATGAACAAGACGGGAATAAAGTATGCCGATGCGAGGGCATCGGATCCGAAGTCCCATGTGCTCAGGTCCATGGACAGGGAAGAGCGCAGGGGCGTTCTGGCCCTGGCGAAAAAGTACGGCATAAGCATATGCTCTCTTGCCGGTTCGATAGGAGGCAAGCTCTCTTCCGAAAATGAAGAGATCAGGGACACGGAACTTGCCGAAATGAAGAAGGAGATAGATCTTGCCGCCGAACTCGGGGCAGGAGTGATAAGGGTGGGGACAGGCGTGCCTTACAATCCGGATCCCTGCCTTGTTTACGACAAGTCTATCCTGGAGAGGGTTCTTCCATACCAGAAGGAAGCCGCTTCATATGCTGAGAAGAAAGGGGTCAGGATGGGAGTCGAAAACCACGGACTCAATTTCAGCGCATACACCGACAAGCTCGCAGATTTCTGTTCGAGGGTCGGATCCAGAAGTTTCGGGGTGATATACGAGCCGGGCAATTTATTCGGGAATTCAAAGGATTACCGGAAAGGTTTTCATGACCAGAAAGATTACATCGTCCACGTTCACCTCAAGGACGGGTACCCGTTCAGGTTTCCGGGAAGCATAGAGGCGAGCTTGTACTGCACGGTTTACGGCCAAGGGAAACTGGATATACCCTGGGTGATAAAGAACCTCAAGGATATAGATTACAAGGGATTTGTTTCAATAGAGTACGAGGCATGGCATCCCGAGTACAACCTTCCGGCGCCCGAAACAGGCATTGCGGAATGCCGGAAATACCTGGAAAGGGTAATCGGCCTTGTTTGAATACCGTATTGAAGTTAATATCACGACCGTATCCGGACGCTTTGTTTGTGCGTCCCCTGCGGCAAAGGAGGCATAATGGAAAGGCTGAAGATGGGAGTAATAGGAGCTGGCTTTATAGGGACCTATCATGCCCGAATATACGCCGAGTCTTTCGGCGCTGAGCTGAAGGCCATTGCAGACGTGGACAAGAAGAGGGGCCCGGGACTGAAGAAGGATTTCGGGTGTTCTTTCTACACCGATTACCGCGAGATGCTTGAGAAGGAGGATCTGGATGCTGTCGACATCTGCCTTCCCGACGACAATCACGTTGAACCGGCTGTAGCCGCTGCAAACGCCGGCAAGCACATACTTCTTGAAAAGCCCATGGCAAGAACGGTAAAGGAATGCAAAAAGATCCGGGAGGCATGCGAGAAAAACGGGGTCAGGCTGATGATAGGCCATGTTGTCAGGTTTGACCCGGGATACAACAGGGTGCACGATGCCGTCAGGAAAGGCGAGATCGGCAACGTTATACATATTTCGGCCGGCCGGAGAAACAGCAAGCTTCTTGCCCAGAGGATTAAGGATTCCACTTCCATGCTTTACTACGTGGGCATACATGATATAGATGCCGTACAGTGGTGCGCGCGTAAAAGGATTACCCGCGTTTTTGCCCAGCGGGTTGTCAAGGAAAATAAGAAATGGAAAAGTGAGGACTGCATTTTCGTTCTCGCAAACCTCGGTCCGGATACGGTTGCCAGCCTTGAATTCAGCTGGGTTCTCCCTGCCAACAGTCCCTGCGGCCTGAAGTCAAATCTCGAGATCTACGGTTCAAAGGCAACCGCCATGCTTCACAAGTTCAACCAGGGAGTCGAGATATTCAAGGAGAAGGACACGGATCTTCCCTACGAGCTTTACGATATTTCCCACTGGCCCGAATGCAACAACCGGATTGATGGCGCGCTCAAGGCTGAACTCGACCATTTTGTAGATGCCATCCTGCATAAAAGGAAGTTTGTCATGGATCTCGATGACATGATTAGCGCTGTCAATGTTATCGAGGCTATAATGGAGTCATACAGGAAGGATGTCCCGGTTGACGTCAAGCCTCTTTGAAAAAAGTTTAGAAAGAAGCAGTAAGATGGAAACTCCTTGCTGCTTCTTTTTTATCCCGGCCTCCAAAGGACCGGTTTTCCATGCCATGTCTTACCTCAGGGATAGAAGGAGGTGTTTATGATTTCAGAAAAATCAACATTCGCTCTTTTTTTCGGCAACAGGGGGTTCTTTCCCGGGTCACTGATTTCATCTGCAAGGGAAGAAATGTCAGGGGTTCTAAAGAGAATGGGACATAAAGTCATCATGCTCGACGAGAAATTAACCCGTTTCGGAGCCGTGGAAACCCCTGCGGAAGGTATGAAATACGCCGAATTCCTCTCCTGCAACAGGGGCAGGTTTGACGGGATCATTCTTTCCCTGCCCAATTTCGGGGACGAGAACGGGACGATAGCCGCACTGAGGGACTGCGGCGTTCCCATACTTATACAGGCCTATCCCGACGAGCTCGACAAGATGGGTCCCCAGTTCAGGAGGGATGCTTTCTGCGGCAAATTCTCCATAATGAATCTCTTCTGCCAGCACGGTCTTCCCTTTACCGTCATTTCACCCCACACCGTGCGTCCGAAAGACGAAAGGTTTTGCGGCCACGTGGATTATTTTGACAGGCTGTGCAGAGTTGTTAAGGCCATGAGGCGCATGAGGGTGGGCGCCGTAGGCGCAAGGACGACGCCTTTCAAAACGGTACGCATAGACGAATCCGCGCTTGAAGAACACGGAATAACGACCGAGACTTTCGACCTTTCATACGTCTTTTCGAAAATCGAAGGAGTAAAGATTTCAGACAAGCCGTTCAAAAAGAAATCCGCCTCGCTCAAGGATTATTCCAACTGGCAGGGCGTTCCACGTTCCAGTTTTGAAAAACTTGTCCGTTTGGCGGTTGTCTTCGATTCGATGATTGAAGAGAACGGCCTTGATGCGATCGCCGTGAGGTGCTGGGACGAAATGCAGAGGTTCGTCGGCATTTCTCCATGCGTGGTGCTGAGCGAAATAAATAACAGGGGCATTCCCGCAGCCTGCGAGGTGGACGTTGGCAATGCCGTTACCATGTTTGCACTGGGAAAGGCGGCAGGGAGCCCTGTCACGTGCCTTGACTGGAACAATAATTACGGAGAGGACGATGATAAGTGTATCCTCTTTCACTGCGGCCCGGTGCCCAGGAAGATGATGAAAACCGAGGGAAGGATAGTTGATCATGCCATCCTTGCAAACTCCCTCGGGCAGGGATGTTCCTTCGGGTGCAACCAGGGTCGTATCACCGAAGGTCCATTTACCTACGGGAGCATGCTTACCCGCAAGGGAAACCTTGAATTCTACCTCGGGCAGGGTGTTTTCACCGACGATCCCATACCGGATGATTTCTTCGGTTGTGCCGGGGTTGCAAGGATTGAAGGGCTGCAGGAAGTGGTCAGGACAATCGGATGCCTGGGCCACAGGCACCATGCGAGCGTCGTTCCCGGACACGTGATGGCTCCGGTGAGGGAAGCATTCGAGAAATATCTCGGATTTTCCCTGGTGACATTCTGATACCTTTAAGGCCAGTAAAATAATGGATATCCGTTTCACTTTTCCTGGAGTGGTTTTCGCAGTGATGCTTTTACTCTGCAGCCCTTCTTTTTCTTCCGGCAGGGCCGTCTATTACACAGCCGACAGCATGAACGTTGAATTTGATACCTTTGGAGAAGCTGAAAAACTGGTGCTTTCGGGAAATGTCAGGATTTCTCTTGAGGAGGTTAACCTGGCCTGCGGGAAAGCGGTTTTCAACAAGGTGTCCGGCGAGATTGAGGCCAGTGAAGGCATAGAAGCCGAGACTCTCGAGGGGAAATTTACAGCCGAAAGACTTTCTTACAATGTTTACGAAGGCAGGGGAGTTCTTTTCAACGCTTCTTTTTCCGCCCCTCCCCTGTACGGCAGGGCGGAAAAAATCGAGAGGGAAAAGGAAACCCTTATTCTTCACAACGGGTATGTCACGACCTGCGACAGGCCTGAGCCCCACTACCGTTTTTCCGTCGACAGGCTCACATATGTTTACGGGGAATACCTGAGGGCGGAAAGGATGAGGTTCTTTTTGGGGAAAAATGTCTCAATCTTCTATTTCCCCAGGATTACCATTGACCAGAAGACGGGAGAGCCCCCTTTAGCGGTTTCTTCCAGCAGCAGCGCCAGGCTCGGGGAAACCTTCGACATGTCCTTCCAGCACCGTGTCTCCCGGGATGGGAGCCTGATACTAAAGGAGAGGCTCAGCCTTGGCAACGAGGCTTTCGGTGTCGGCGCCGGGATCAGGTCTGTGAAGAATAACCTGGATGTTTCGGCTTTTCTTGCACACAGGTGGGACGGAAGCGATTGGCAAGGCGGCGGATGGGCCGGGCTGATAAGTCCAATCCCCTTTTTCGGCTCCCAGGGCAGACTGGTTGTTGACTGGCGGTGGATGGATGACAACGAGTTTTTCTACGATTTCTTCAGGGATCTTTATTCCGAAAAATTCAGGTCTTACAACCATTTTTCAGTTACATCCCTGCTGGGAGAAAACATTTTCAATATCGGGATAAGGGAGAACGCGGGAGACCCTTTTCTCGGAATTGAAAAAATGCCGGAGATAAGGTTTTTCACGCCTGAGCACAGGGTTCCCCGGCTTCCGGTATTTTTTGAAAACGACCTGAGGATAACCAATTTCCGGAAGGAAGGCGAATACTGGCAGAGGAGCATGGATACGGCCAGGATCTCGGCGAGGAAGAAAGCCGGCCGCTTTCTCCTGTCGCCATACCTTTCACTTACAGGGGCCGATTACAGGAATTCTGGAGACTCTATTTTCAATTTCAGAGGGGAATCAGGCGCTTCAGCGTCCATGCTTCTGCGCAGGAATGAAGGCGATTTCACCGGGTATATAAGGCCTTCATTATCCATTTTCCGCAGGGACTCGAAGTACGATCCCGGCGAACTTGAACCCTTTGACAGGGAAGAAACCCTGGATGACGGAACTTTTACGGCACTTGGCATGAGCTGGTCATCCTGGGAAAAAGATTCCTGCCTGGGAAGCGTTTCCATGGATAGCGTTTACAGCCTTGATGACGGCAGGTTCAGGGAAACCATTCTGAGGTACAGCCTCCGTATCGGGGAGAGGATAACGGTTTCCGGCGACAATGAATGGGACTTTGGCTCCGAAGGATCTTCTTTTGGAGTCAACGATATTATCTATGAATCGGGAAGGTACCGTTTCAACCTTGGCACCAGGTATGATGACCAGGGAGACGTGTTCGGCCTTGCTGCCGGATTCCGGCATGATGTTAACAGCATGTGGCGTTACTCAATGAAGCTTTTCTACGATGTGGAGGAAAATTCATTCAACAGGCAGTCCCTTGACATCCGGAGAAAGCTCCACTGCTGGGAACTCAACCTGAGAATAGACAGGGATGACGACGGTTTTTCTTTTTACATCTTTGCATACCCTGTTTTCATATGAAGCTCCCATGCCGGAAAAGGTCCGGGGATACAAAAAAAGGAAAAAGGGCGGGATGAAAATGGAGATGAAAAGAAAGGGAAACAGGAGCAAAACGGGCATCAGGGAGATCCGCATGACAAAGGGATTTCTCAAATATGCCCTGGGTTCGTGCCTGATCGAGATAGGGGATACGAGGGTTCTCTGCGCCGTCAGCCAGGAAGAGAGGGTGCCTTTTTTTCTGAGGGATACGGAAAGCGGCTGGCTTACGGCTGAGTATGCCCTGCTTCCTGCCTCCACGAGCGAAAGAAGCCAGAGAAATTCAAACCTTACCGGGCGCAGCCAGGAGATACAGAGGATGATAGGCCGTTCCCTGAGGGGGGTTCTCGACCTGAAAAAAATAGGCGAAAGGACCATTTACGTTGACTGCGATGTCCTGCAGGCAGACGGGGGAACCCGGACCGCTGCAGTGACAGGCGCCTTCGTTGCCCTTGTAGAAGGTCTCTCCAAGCTCAAGAAGGCAGGCATGTTAAGGCTTCCGCTCCTGAGGGATTACCTTGCGGCCGTCAGTGTCGGCATAGTTTACGGAAACAGGTTCGTCGACCTTGATTACCAGGAAGATTCTTCCGCCTCGGTTGATTTAAACGTTGTAATGACAGGAAATGGCGAATTCGTGGAAATCCAGGGTACGGCTGAAGGCGTTCCTTTCAGCAGGAAGGAACTTGATTCACTCCTTGAGATTGCAGGGGAGGGCATCAGAGAGATAATTGAGATGGAAAAAGGGGTGCTCAGGGATGAGATTCAATTTTTACTTGGCAACTAAGAATGTCAACAAGGTGAACGAAGTCCGCAGGATAATGTCCGGCAATAACATTGATGTCCTTCCATGCCCGGAAGGGATAGATTTTCCCGATGAAAACGGCGTGACATTCGAAGAAAACGCCCTTCTGAAGGCCGCCCATCTGAGGAGCCTGCTTCCGGGGGCTTTCGTTGCGGGGGAAGATTCCGGGCTCGAGGTTGAAATGCTCGGCGGCCAGCCCGGGGTCAACTCTGCAAGGTTTGCCGGCATTCACGGGGATGACCGGGCCAACATAAAAAAGCTCCTGGAATCCCTTTCATCCTTCCGCAGGATGGAAGACCGCAAGGCAAGGTTTGTAACATCGGTGGCCTTCATAGGTTCCGGGTCGCCAGTATTCTTCAGGGGGGAAATAGAGGGTTTCATATCCCTTTTCCCCAGGGGCAGCGGAGGTTTCGGGTACGACCCTGTTTTCATTCTGCCATCTTCGGGCAAAACCTTCGCCGAGATGACCCCTGAAGAGAAGAACCTGGTAAGCCACAGGGCCTCGGCATTCAGAAAACTTTCTTTATATTTGCAGAAAGGCGGAGAAAAAAGGTAAAATAATAGGGTTCTTTAATGGCGGGGTAGCTCAGTGGCAGAGCAGTCGGCTCATACCCGGCGCGTCTGGGGTTCGAATCCCCATCCCGCTACTCCATCCTTTGATCCGATCCAAGAGCCCGGGAGTAAAAAGTGTTTGTCAAATTGAACGGAATGCCCTATCAAAACGGCAGGAAGATGGGGTTGCATTCAAAGAACGTCCTTAAAAAAAGAATATTGCAGGTAGAATCGATAAGAAAAGCCGGCAAGGTTTCTTCCCGGATCCTCTCTTCGCGCGTAAAAGAATTTACATCTCTTCTCCTGAAGGTCTCCCCTCACTGGCTGGATGAAATAAAGGGCCAGTCGGAAACCTCCGGGCTGGATGTGAGCAGCCTGGTCGGATTGAACTGCCTGCCCGACGGCTTCTTTTCAAACATGTCTCCCGGTCCTGTAATTGATACAAGCCAGAACTGCTCCTCATTCTTCCTGTCGGAGCCGTCAAGGAATATCCTGTTCAAGATAAGGGACGAGAAGAACTTCCCTCAATCTTTTCTCGTGCTGCATAGCCGGGGTTTTTACTCGTCTCAAGCCGGGCGGGACATAGGGAATGCCGGATTTGCACATTTCTTCAACGAGAAGGCCCTGGCCGGGGCAAATAACACCGGGTCCTATACCACCCATCCCACTGAAAGACCTCTCTTCAACGATTGCCACGTTATGAGATACGTATCAGAGAGGGCGGGATCTGTCCGGGAGATTCCAGGCCTCATAGAGAACCTTATAGAAAAAAAAGCAATGGGCGGCGCAAACGGGGAAAGGGGAGCCATCTTCCTCTTTGCCGATCCCGTCGAGGGACTTCTTGTCGAGTGCGATTCACGGGATTACACGGCAAGGTTCATCTCAAAGGGAAAATATGCCGTGACCAACCATTATACCACGGCGAAAGCCAGAAAATGGGAATCCCTGCCTCCCGGAAATAATACGCTGACCAGGAGGAAGAGGCTCAGGGATCTTCTCTCGAAAAGCGGCGGAATTCTTTCGCCTGAGCGGGTATGCGAGATTTCGAGGGATACCAAGAACCATCCGGACAGCCTCTGCAAGAGGGCAGGCTCAACTTTCTTCACTACCGTATCTGCCCAGTGCCAGTTTATTGACAGGAAAAATATCTCCGGATCGATTAACCTTGTATCCTGCGGGAATCCTCTCACTTCCGTTTTTTTGCCGTTTGCCCTGCCTTTCGAACGGACCTTCGTGCCCGCCCTTTCGGGGGATTACTACATGGCATCGGAGGCAGCAGGATTTACCGGAGATGAGGCCGGGACATCCCGCGTCAGGCATCCCGGGTGGGAGATCTCTGCATTTGACAGGACGGGAGAGGCCGGGGCGCTCTGGGAGGAAGCTTACTTAATGCTCAAAAGGAGAAATGATATTTCATGACATACAAAACCGTATCGGAAAAGATCCTTCTTAAAACGCTTGACAGCCTCATACTGAAAAGCGTCACTGCCATTCCCGGGGACGTTAAGCTCTGCCTCGAAAAGATAATGGAAGCAGAAAAGCCGGGAAGCATGGCCGCCGAGAGTATCAGGGTGACAATGGAAAACCTCAGGATGTGCGAAAAGGAATCCCTTCTTGCGTGTCCCGACACGGGCTATCCCCTCTTCTATTTCAGGGTAGGTAGCGGGATCCTTCCGGAAAACGGCATGGAGTCACTTTATGAAGCATCAATCCGCTGCGTTGAAAGGGCCACCGGCAAAAACCGCCTGCGCAAGACCATGGTCCATCCACTTACAAGGTTCAATCCCGGAACCAATGTCATCCAGTTCCTTCCAAAGGTGGAGGTTAAATTTTCCGGGGATATAGATTACCTGGAAGCCACCTTTGTTCCAAAGGGAGGGGGATCGGAGATATTCGGGACTTTCTACAGAATGATGACGCCGGTTGACGGGATCAGGGGGGTAAAGAAATTTATCCTGGATTCCGCACAAAGGGCAATGGAAGCCGGCAAGAGCTGTCCCCCGAACCTTGTCGGAATCGGCATAGGAGGCACTGCCGATCTCTGCATGAAGCTTGCAAAGGAATCCGCATTGCTCAGGCCTGTCGGAAGCCGTCATCCCGAGAAGATAATCTCCGACATGGAAAGATCTCTGATGGATGACATAAATTCTCTGGGTATCGGTTCAATGGGGACAGGGGGCAAAATCTCCCTGCTTGACCTCCATATAGAATACGCCGCCTCGCACACCGCGGCCCTCCCGGTGGCGTTCAACTGCCAGTGTTCGGTATGCAGGAGGGCGACTGCAAGGATATACCCTTCAGGAAAGGTTGAAATGCTTGATTACCCCGACTGGTTCGGAAGAGGTGAAAAATGATAAAAGAGATTACCCTGCCGCTTGAAATGAAGACACTTCGCAGCCTTGTAGCCGGAGATCTCGTCACCCTTACGGGCAGGATATTTACCGGAAGGGAATCCTTTTACATCAGGGCGGTGGAAGAAAAGATCTTGCCGGACCTTGACTACGAAGCCATAAACGTCATGATGCACGTCGGACCCGTCATGGAGAAGACGCAGGGAGAGTGGAAGGTCCTCAGTCTTACCCCTACGACAAGCATAAGGATGGAGAAGTATGCAGGCCCAATGATTAAAAGGCTCAGGACCAGGGCCCTTATAGGAAAGGGAACCATGGGCAGGAAGAGCATGGAGGCCATGAAGAAAGAGGGGGCCGTCCACCTGTCTCCCACGGGCATATATCCTTCGCTTCTTGCAGGTCAGGTCAGGAAGGTGGAGAAGGTCTTTTTTCTCGAAGAAACAGGGCCCACTGAAGCAACCTGGATCTTCGATGTGGCATCCTTCGGCCCTTTCCTGGTTGACATGGACTGCCATGGAGGTAATTATTTTGAAGGCATCATATCCCGTTCCATGGAGCAGATGAAGAAGGTTTATGCAAAACACGGCATACCCCAGGGTTACAAGTACACTCCTATTTGAGCCTGGGATTTGACTTTCATTTTCACAAAGACGGAGAGGAGATTACATGATAAGCAGGGAAAAAGCCAAAAAGAATATATGCAGGATTATAGACGAAGAGAGCAGTCGTATCATTAAAATCGGGGAGGATATACTCAGGATGCCTGAGAAGGGGTTCCAGGAATTCAAAACTTCCGCCTACGTGCAGGAATGCTTCGGGAAAGAGGGTATCCCTTTCAGGTCGGGGCTCGCCGTAACAGGCGTGCGTGCGGACCTCGGGGGTGGCAGTAAGGGGCCCCGGATAGCCCTCATGGGAGAGCTCGACGCCCTTTCCGTCCCGGAACATCCTTTTGCGGATGTTGAAACCGGCGCCGCCCATGCCTGCGGCCATAACGCACAGCTGAGCGGCATGCTCGGGGCTGCCATTGGCTTGAAGAGAAGCGGGGTGCTGGAACATCTTGCGGGTTCAATCTCCTTCATGGCCGTTCCGGCAGAAGAGCTTAACGATATGAATTACAGGCTTGACCTGAGAAAAAAAAGAAAAATATCCTTCATGTCAGGCAAGCAGGAGTTCATAAAAATAGGATGCTTTGACGATATAGACATGGCTATCATGATACACGGATCCGAGGGCCGCGGGGCGGGAGTTAGTGAATCCTACAACGGCTTCCTGTTCAAGGTTTCACGCTTTACGGGCAGGGCGGCCCATTCCGCGGCGTCTCCGCATCTTGGCGTAAATGCTCTACAGGCGGCTTCTCTCGCTCTTTCCGCCCTGAACGCACAGAACGAGACATACCTCGACGAGGAGCGTGCAAGGATACATTCCATATTCGAAATTCCATCTGCGGCAGTCAACGTAGTTCCGGCCGGCGTGGTAATGGAAACCCAGGTCAGGGCATCTAACGTGGAATCTATCCTGGGCGCTTCCAAAAAGGCCGACAGGGCGCTCAAGGCAGGGGCTCTCGCTCTCGGGGCAAAGGTTGCAATACAGACCATACCGGGCTATATGCCTACCATTCAGAACAAGGGGCTGATAGAGATTTACAGGCAGAACGTCATTCCCTTCATTCCCGGCCAGAAGTTTTACTTCAATCCTCCAAAGGCGTCTTCAACGGACATGGGAGACGTTTCTCAGATCATGCCTGCCATACATCCTTACATGGGAGGCTGGAAGGGATCTCCGCACGGGCGGAATTTTGAAGTGACAGACAAGAACCTTGCCTACGTCGTACCGGCAAAGGTCCTTGCCCTGTGCGCCATAGACCTTCTTTGGGACAAAGCCGGGCAGGCCATGTCTATACTCCGGGAAACCAAGCCGGCCCTGACGAAGAAAAGGTATCTGGAGATACAGGAGAAGAACTTCAACAGGTCTCTCTACGATTATTCCAGGTAGACGGCCTCATTCAGCCTTATGCCCGGCGCTCCGGGCGGCGGGGGCGTCAGCTTACGATCCCGCCTTCTTCGCTCAGGAAGATGCCTTTCAGTTTCATCTCGACGCTCTGGGGATTCTCGGCGTGGCTTAAAGCCGTTTCCTTGTCGATATACCCGTTGTTAACCAGGTTCACAATGGAATTCTCGAAATCTACCATCCCGTCTTCCTTGCCCGCCTTTATTGCCTTTACGATTTTCTCGTCCTTTTCTTCCACTATCAACCGGGCAATAAGTGGATTGATGAACATGATCTCGCAAGCCGGGATCCTCTGGATGTCGGGTTTGATGGAAGAAAGAAGCTGCTGGGAAACTACAGCCCTCAAGTGGAGGCTTATATCTTTCCTGACCTGCGGCTGCCGGTTCTGGGGAAAGAAATTGAGGATCCTGCCTATGGTCAGTGTTGCATTTGAACTGTGGAGCGTGCCGAAGACGAGGTGGCCGGTCTCTGCGGCGTGGAGAGCGAATTCAACGGTCTCTGTGTCCCTCATTTCCCCCACCAGGATGATGTCGGGATCTTCCCTTACTGCAAATTTGAGGGCGATTTTGAAGGATTCCACGTCTATCCCGATCTCCCTCTGCGTGATGATTGCTTTCTTGTTGGTATATAAAAACTCTATGGGGTCTTCTATACACAGGATATGGCATGCCTTCTTTCCGTTGATATCGTTTACCAGGGCGGCCAGGGTTGAGGATTTGCCGCATCCGGTCGGCCCCGTTACCAGTACAAGCCCGTTAACATAATGAGATATGTTTGCCAGTGTTTCCGGAAGGTTGAGGGACTTGAATGTCGGAATCTCGTCGGATATCCTTCTTGCCACGATGGAAGTCGAGCCTCTCTGCCTGAATATGTTGACCCTGAACCTTCCGATCCCCTGCATCGCGAGGGCGATGTCTATGCCGCCGTTTTCCTCCAGGGCATTCCTGTCCCTCTCCTTGACCAGGGTGTCCTTTATCAGTTCAAGCATCTCGTCTGACGAAAGCATGGGAAGGTTGTCCAGCCTTACCAGTTCTCCTTTTATGCGCAGTATCGGAGGAGAACCTACGTGAAGATGTATGTCGGATGCGTTCATCTCTTTCGATTGTTTCATGAGGAATTTCAAGATATTATTTTCGTTGGACATGGCGGTACTCCCGTGTTAAAATTGAAATTTTACCACATGTATATTAACATATATGCATGAAAATTGCCATTGTATATTTTTCCCTTTCGGGACGGACCGAACTTCTCAGCGGACTGGCCGCCTCTGCTGCCAGGGAAGAGAAGGCCGGGGTTGCCGTTTTCAGGCTTGAAACCGGGGATACGGGATCTTTTATCAAGAACTGCATGGATGCTTTCGGCAAAAAAACGGCCATGCTTAAGGAAGTCCCTGATACGAAAGGGTTTGACATGCTTTTCCTTTGCACCCCCGTCTGGGCATTTGACATAACCCCCGCAATGCGCTCTTTCATAGGGCTTTCAGACATGAGGGGAAAAGGAGTCTTCCTCATGACGACTTACGGCAGCGGGAAGGGAAAGGAGAGGGCCATGAAGAGCTTTGAATCCCTCGTCCGGGAGGCCGGCGGCGAGGTGTTAGGAAAGTCCGAACTTAAAGGAAGGAAGGTCATTGAAGAATTCGATTCCACAAAAGGAGGGATAAAGAAATGCTTAGAACAATTTCGACAGACAAAGCCCCCTGGGCGATAGGTCCTTATTCCCAGGCGATTGTTGCCGGCAACCTTGTTTTCCTCTCGGGGCAGATACCCATAGAACCTTCTTCCAACGAGATGGTGAAAGGCGATATCTCTGTCCAGACTCAGCAGGTCATACAGAATATCATCGTCATACTGAAGGAAGCGGGATGTGGCATAGAAAACGTTGTAAAGACAACGGTCTTTCTGCAGGACATGAAGGATTTCGAGAAGATGAACCTGGTATATGCAGGGTATTTCAAGCATAAGCCGGCAAGGAGCACGGTCCAGGTTGCATGCCTTCCAAAAAAGGCTCTTGTTGAGATAGAGTGCGTTGCCGTCATGGGAGGGTGAGTCTATTCGCCTATTATCTTTACCAGGACGCGCTTCTTTCTTCTTCCGTCGAATTCCCCGTAAAAGACTTGTTCCCACGGGCCGAAATCAAGCCTGCCTCCTGTTATGGCTATGACCGCTTCCCTTCCCATGATCTGCCTCTTCAGGTGGGCGTCTCCGTTATCTTCCCCCGTGTTGTGCTCGTACCTTGAAACGGGTTCGTGGGGGGCAATCCCTTCAAGCCATTTTTCAAAATCCCTGTGAAGGCCGGGCTCATCGTCGTTCACGAATACGCTTGCGGTTATGTGCATCGCGTTCACAAGGCATAATCCTTCCCTGATCCCGCTTTCATCGACCGCTGCCTGTACCTGGCTTGTTATGTTGACGAATCCGAACCTGCCCGGGATATTGAAAAAAAGTTCTTTCCTCCAGCTTTTCACGGCTTTTTCTCCTTTCCGGTTCAGCGGGCGGGATGCATCAATACATTCACGGGACAAGGACGGCCTTGATTACCGGTTTGGACCCGTCAATTATCGAAGACATGACATCCCCTGCCTGCCCGAACCCGAACCGGTGGGTTATCAGGTCCTCTGCGGGAAGGAGTCCCTCCCTGAGAATGTTTATTGCCACCGGGAAGTTGATCGCAGGTTCTGCGAATGTCGGCCTGAGGGTTATCTTGCGGAATATCATGTCGTTTATATCCACGCTGATCTTATTCTTTCCCCCGAAGTGGAGCCCGTAAAACGTAATGATGCCTCCGAAACGTATGATCCTGAAAGCGTCGTAGATGCTTTCGGGAGGGGAGGAAACTATAATCCTGTCAACCCCGTCAGGAAATTTTTTCCTGATAGCGCCTTCTATGTCGTCTTTACCCTGTTCGAGCACGAGGTCGCACCCCCACTTTTTTGCGAGTTCAAGCCTTGCCTTCTCTCTCGGGTTAGCGGCCTGCATGCCCGTGATTGCAACGAAACCCGCCCCTCTCAGCCTTGCTATCCTGGCAGACATAAGCCCGAGAGGACCAGGGCCGAGAACGAGGACGCTTCCCCCGAGGGGGATATCTGCGTTAAGAACGGAGGTCAGAGATACCGCGAGCGGTTCGGTCAGGGACGCCGGGACGTAATCGAGCCCTTCGAACCTGTTCAGACAGTTGAAATTGACTGAAAGATATTCCCCCATCCCTGGCTGGTTCTCCATGTTGTACATGTTCCTGCAGAATTCCGGGTGGCCGCTCTTGCAGTCCCTGCAGACACCGCACATGGTGCAGTCTTCGACTATGACCCTGTCCCCGGCTTTAACGTTCCTGACATTCTTCCCCGTTTCGACGACCTCTGCCGCAACCTCGTGGCCAAGCGGCATGTATCCTTCTTCCCAGTCTTTCACGAAGTTGATATCCGTTCCGCATACCCCGCAGGCCCTTACCCTGACTATCACGTGGTTTTCGTCGGGGGGAGGGATCTCCCTTTTCTCCGTTTTGATATCCAGATATTTTTTTCCGTACAGTCCCTTGCTTTCCATTGGTTCTCCTTTGTCCAGGCGTCCCGGAACACGGTTGCGGCCATTTGAAGATCCGGCGCCCTATGCCGCGCCGTAAAGCTTCCCGTCGGCACCCGGGAAGATATTGTCGTCCACGTGTTCCATGACCGTTGAAATATCCCCGAAGACTTTTTCAAAAGCGGACGCGATTTTCTCCATGAGATCTTTTCCGTTGGGGGTATGTACGCCGTGGACTATGGTGTAATTGTCGCAAAGGTCCCTTGCAACCGGATAATTGTCCACGTTGTAATCGTACCTGATGCCCCTGCTTTCGTTTACCGACCACGGATAGCTGGAACCGCCGTAACCGAGCTTGCTCTGGAAAATATCCTGGGCGGGTACGGGCATCGTCTGCCACTGTCCAACGAGTACTCCTTCCATGTAAAGCGCTTTCTCAACGGCTGTCCTGAATTCCCGCGGAGTGCACTTGACGCCCGCCTCTTCGGGGTTGAACCTGACGTTGTACATGAAGTAGACATGCTTGCAGTCGTCCGGCCTGTACGGAGGCACGACACCCGGTATCTTCCCGATCCTTTCTGTGAGGTACCCGGCATTACTGATCCTCGTGTCGTTGTATTCGTCAAGGTGTTTCAGCTGCCCCCTTGTAAAAGCTGCGGGAAGCTCCTGGTTCCTGTACATGTAACCCAGGATGGATGCGTTATATTTCCTCCTGTGGCTGACTTCGTCCACCTCGTCTCCGAAACACCTGATAAGGCTGCCTTTCCTGAGAAGCGTTTCGTCGTTGGTAACAAAGAATCCTCCTTCTCCGCCGGAAAGGTTCTTAAAGTTGTTAAGGCTGAAGGCGGCAATATGTCCGATCGTACCTACTTTCCTGCCTTTATATGTCGCTCCATGTGCCTGGCAGGCATCTTCTATTACAAACAAATTGTGTTTTTTCGCTATTTCAAGGATGGGATCCATGTCGGCCGGAAGTCCCTGTATGTGGACGGGAATGATGGCTTTCGTTCTTTCCGTTATGGCAGCCTCGAGTTTTGCGGGGTCCATGTTATACGTCCTTTTGTCTATATCCACGAAAACAGGTATGGCGTTCTGGTGTATTGCGCATGATGCCGAGGCAAGGAATGTAAAAGCTGATGTTATTATTTCATCGCCCGGCCCGGCGCCTATCGCTGATAAGGCCATGTGAAGGGCTGCGGTACCGCTGCAGGTCGTAAGGCAATGCTTTACCCCGAGGTATTCCGCCCATTCTTTTTCGAGAGATGTAACCTGCGGAGCCGTTCCTCCCGCGAAGATGCCGCTCTCCATTGTTTCATTGACAAAAAAACGGGTTTCCTCGTTGACCACGGGCCAGTTCTTGTAGTCGTTTCTCTTCAATACGGGCGTCCCGCCTTCAATAGCCAGTTTTTCTTTCATATTTCCTCCGCTGTTGTTTGACCTGCCGTCGTGATGTAAGTCTTCCTCTCCCCGTTGGGCATATTTTGGCTGACAATTCAGTTTCAACGATGCCATTGCAGGCATTGCCATATTTGCTTTTCCTGCCGGGGCAAGAATAGTCTAACCAATTTAAGCCCGGGTGTCAAGGGGGGAGTCAAAGGGGGTAACGGCAGGGCAGCCTCTTTATCATGACTTCATTTCATCCGTCCTTTTCCGGCAATCCTTTTTCATCCAGGATCCATCTCGGCCGCCTGATGAAGGGGCCGTTTTCAAAGACCTGTTCTATCCCCGTACATTTTTCCAGGTAATCAAAACAGCTTCTCATGCATCCCCTGGAACCCTCTATGCCGAGAGCTCCTTCTCCCCATTTCTGTATGTAAGCGTGTCCCGGAATAATGTATCCCGAAGGATGCTCTGAAGATTTTCTCCATTCTCCTGTTGACATCGGCCAGCAGAACTTGTAGGCCGTTTCCTCGGTTACCCGCTGCTTATTTGCATCGAAGCTGTAACCCGGCAAGGCTTTGGAAATGAACGGCGACACCCTGGGATCTCCGCCGTGATAGGCGAGGGTGCATCTTCCCATGTCAACGTCAGCCCATCTGTAAGTTTTATCCTCTATTTTTATTTCAACGAATTTCTTCTCCCTTATATGCGGGATTGCCCCCGGACATCCTCTTACGCATGCCATATCCAGTTTGCATATGCTGTTGGGTTCCACGAGGGGATCCGGTTCCAGTTTCAGATCGGTCAGGATGGCTGCAAGCCTCTGTCTCGGACCGAACCTCCTGGTGAGGAATATCTTTGACCATCCAATCTCCCCTATGCCGGCGGCCACCCCCGCGATTCTTATCGCAAGGTTGACTTCCGGTGCAATGCCGCCCTTTCTTAGGGGCCCGGTTTCCGGGGGGCCTTCAACGGTTATTCCCGAATAAAGGGGAACGGCTTCGTAACCAGAGTCTTCTATGAAGCAGGCGGTTTCGTAGAGAGGCATCTGCAGGAAAAAGGTGTTCAGGAGGCCGGAATAATCAAAGTAGGAGTAATTTGGCCAGTATGTTCCTTCCTCTATGCCCCGCCATCCCCCCCTGACGATCCGGCGCCCGACGACTATTACCGATCTTGCCCCTGGGAATATGCTTTCAGGATGCATCCTCTCAGGGGCGCCTCTGAATCTCTCCATGCTTGCCACCCCGAAAAGGTCGAGCCCTCGGGATAACGCGAACTCCCTGATCTCCTCTTTTCCCGGTTCCCGGAAAGACATCTTTTTCTCCTCCTTACATTCTGTAAAGGTCTTTTTCTTCCCTTACTGTCCAGGTCTCTCTCTGTCTGAAAGGCAGCCTGAAACGGCTTTTTATCCTTCCGCTCCTTTCGAGATAATCCATGCAGGTTCTTATGCACACGGAGGCTATCCTGTCAGGCCTGCCTGCCGGGTGGTGAGGGTTCTTCACCGCGCCGTTTTTGCATGAGGCGCATTTACCGTAATCAATTTCGGCCACCCGCATCTTCCTTCCCGAGATTTCAAGCTCCCTGTCTCCGTTGAAAGCCCCGAGGGGGCAAAATCCCCCGCACTCCCCGTTGCGCGGGCATATCTCTTCCGCGGGAAGAGGGTCGGGCTCAAGTACTGCGTCGGTGAGGATCATCTGGAATCTCTGCCTGGGGCCGAATTCAGGCGTAAGGAATATGCCGCAGTAGCCTATTTCACCAAGTCCCGCCCTGACCGCTGCATCGTCGAAATCGAGCATCACGTTTGGTTCCGGAACGCCTTTTCTTACCGCGACGCCCATGGGAGGAACCTCCGGAGGGAGGTTTGGCAGGGGCACTGCTTCCCATCCGTTGTCTTCGAGGAATTCCGAGACCCTGAATGTTGTCATTGCAATGAAACGGTTCTCGAGCCAGTTATATCCGTGAAACATGTAATTCTGGAAATTGGTTCCTTCCTCCACTCCCCTGAGGGTTCCCCTTGTTATTCTCCTGCCGATCATTATCACGGATCTTGCCTCCGGGAATATGGACCTTGGATCCTTTCTCCGGGTAAGGCCGTCGAACCTGTCTATCCCGGATATGCCCGCCAGGTCCGCTCCCGCCGAGAATGCGTATTCCTTAAGTTGTCTGCTCTCCATTTTTTTCTCCGTTTTGGGACTTTCACGTGAAGCGTCCAACCATGTATGTTATCACATAAATCCTTCCCGATACAGAGAGGGGACTGAATGGAAAATTGACTCCGGCCTCTGGAAAACTTATAATAATCACCATGGGAAATGTATGGATTTCTTCGTGGAATCATTGCGATGCAGCCGGCAAGGCAATCATGGTAGGGCTTCTTTTCCTGTCCGTATATTCATGGTATATCCTTGTGGAAAAATTCCTCGTCCTGAAAGACGTGGAAAAAAAGAACAGGCTTTTCGTTAAATCCTTCAAAAAGGGAGAAATCCCCCGGCGGATCAAGTGTCCCCTTAACTCGATTCTCGAATACGGCGAGGAACTGAAGGTCAGGTCGGGGGCGGAATATGCAGAGAAGCATCTTGAAAAGGCATTTCTCAGGGAGCAGGGGCTCCTCGAGAAGAAGATGACATCCCTTGCGACCATCGCCACAATTGCGCCTTTTCTCGGGCTGCTGGGCACCGTCTGGGGTCTGCTACTTTCATTCATGGGGATAGTCGCGGCAGGTTCTTCTTCTGTCAAGGTGGTGGCCGCGGGTGTTTCTGAAGCCCTGGTCACAACGGTTGCCGGATTATTGGTAGCCATACCTGCGGCAACAGGTTACAACTACTACAGGGACCGTATATTCAACATTCTTGAAGGAATGGAGTACCTTTTTCCGAATATCATTGATTACCTGAAGAGGAAGGATTGAAGAGAGAGACATTGTCTCGCCGGGGAGGAAAAAATGGAGGGCATGACAAGGAGGAAAAGCAATCACACGCTTCCCCAGCTCAATATTACCAACCTCGTTGACGTTGCGTTGACTCTTGTTGTCATACTGCTTATCATCTCCCCTTTCATAGAGCAGGGAATAGATGTGAAACTTCCTTCGTCTTCCCCTTCCGAAATCAGGGTCGAAAAGAGCCTGGTTATAACAGTTGCGCCAAACGGGGTTTATTACGTTGAAAGCAGGAACGTGACCCTTGGAGAAATGTCCGGGATCCTCAGGGAGAAGAAGGCGCAGCAGGAGGGTCTCTCCGTAATAATCAAGGGAGACGGGAACGTTCCTTACAAGGATATCGTCAAGGCGCTTGACACGGCGAAAAAATGCGGAATAGAGAAAATTGGACTTGCCACCCAGGCAGAATAAGGAAGCAGAGCCTTGGAATAACTTTGTTTTTACACTGCGCGGGGCTTCTGGCGCTTACAGTAAACCCGTGGAAAAAAGCGAATCCCTCCCTGATGCAGGTTTTCGACATCCAGCTTGTCAGCATTCCCCTTTCCATCCCCTCCGTTCCGGAAGCTGCGGGGAAGCCCGAGGAGATACCCTCAAAAAGAGAAACCCCGGGCAGGCAGGGGAACCAATCTTCCGCAGGGCCGGCGCGCAGGGCAGAACCCTCCCCGGGAAAGGCCGGGGAAACGGACTCTTTTGCAAGCGCCTCTTTCAGGGAAAGGCTTGCTTCCAGGATCCGCACCTCCGGACAGCCCGCAAGCCGGAAGGATCCCGTTGAGAGAGAACCGGTTGGCATCAAAAGGATAGAAAGGCCCATTCCGGAATTAAATCTTCCCGACACGGGCGGAGGCATACCCGAATGGTATCTTTCTCTCGTCCAGTCCAGGATAAGGGAAAACTGGATCCTGCCGGCCATGCCGGGAAGAAGGTCGGCCACGGTCTCCTTCAGGATTTACTCCACAGGACGGATTGCCAACGTCTCTCTTGAACTTGCGTCCGGGAACGCCGGTTTTGACAGGTCTGTGATGGATGCTCTCAAGTCCGCGGGAGGGCTCCCTGTGTTTCCTGCCGGGATAAGACAACCTCATCTTGACATAATCATGGAGTTTAACACGGAGGGATGAAATGAAAAGAATCTCTGTTATAACTGCTTTATTTTCTTTCTTTATCGCCAGCCTCCATGCCTCTGATCCCATATTTCTAAGGATAACCAGGGATCTCAGGGAAAAGGTGGAGATATCGGTTCTTCTTTCGGCCCCGAAGGATGCTTACTGGGAAGATTTCCTCAAGACGGTCTCGGGAGACCTCGATTATTCCGGATACTTTTCCGTGACCGGTTCGGTTTTTACAGACAACTTTTCAACCGCAAGACAGGAATACAAAGGCCGCCTGGCCATGATTGCAGAAAAGACAGGAGAAGGACTGGGCATAAGGGTTGAGGGAGATCCCGGCGGAAAGGCCCTCTTTGAAAAAAAATACCCGTATCCCGGGCCGTCCGGACCCCGGGGGCTTGCACACGCTGTCTGCAATGACCTGGTCTTTAACCTGACAGGAAAGCCAGGGATAGCGGGAAGCCGTATACTTTTTGTCTCTGACCGGACGGGGAATTACCAGCTTTACCAGGTAGAATACGATGGAGAAAATCTCAAGAGGCTCACCGATGCGAAATATATGGTACACTATCCCAGGTGGCTCTATCCCGGCAAAGAACTTCTTTTCGTTTCATACAAAGGCGGATGGCCTAAACTTGCCCGGAAGAAGATCCCTTCCGGAGAGGAGCGGGTGATACTTTCACATCCGGGATTAAACGCGTGCGCTTCTCCATGCCTCAAGACGGGAGAACTGGCCGTTGTCTTAAGCCACGAGGGAGGGCCCGAGATATACATTACCGACTTTGACGGCAGGATCCTGAAAAGGGTGACACGCAACCGTGCCACGGATGCCTCTCCTTCTTTTTCCCCGTGCGGGAAAATGATCTCCTTCGTATCTGACATGCACGGAAGCGCACAGGTTTATATCATGACAAGGGAAGGCACGAGGATCCGGAGAATAAGCTACCTTTCCGGGTATTCCACGTCTCCGGCGTGGTCTCCTGACGGAAATTTGATCGCATACGTTTTTTTGAGAGGAGGAAGCTACGGCATTGCAGTCTACGAGGTTTCCACGGGGGAGACAAGGGTCGTGGCCGGGGCGGCGGGAAGCGAAGACGTTTCATGGGCGCCGGACAGCAGGCACCTTGTCTATTCGGACATCAGCCGAAAGCCGGGGTCTGTGACAGTGCTCGACGCGGTAACGGGTGAAAAGAGGAAACTTACCGGCGGCAGCGGCAACTCTTTCAGCCCGGGCTGGGGCGGCTGATTGACAAAAATGGCCGGTGATGTATAATTGAAAAAGGCGTTCGTACATTAAAACACGACAGGAGGGTAATATGAGAAATTATATGCTTTTAACACTCTGCGCCATGCTTGTTGTCTTTGCGGGTTGCCAGTCAACGCGCAAAGATAACGGCAAGTTCCTGAAGAACGGGAAGGATGCAACCGGAGAAGGCGGATCCTCTGCCCTTTCCATATTCTCCCAGGATCTGCAGCCTTTGAACCAGGGAGGTTCAGCGGACGCTTCCCAGCCTTCTGCCGTAAGCCCTGATGCCGGAAAGGCAACTCCTTACGAGGCGCTCCAGGCAACGGAAGGAAAGGAGATCCCTCTCCATCCGATCCCGGAGGGCAAGGTCTTCAAATCCCCTTCCGAGATAAGCCCGGAACTGGCGGCCATATTTTCGAATATCCATTTTGAATATGACAGTTACGAAGTAAGAAGCGCAGACGTGCCTTTTATCAGCGCCATGGGTAAGCACCTGCTGGAAAATCCATCCATGGAGGTTCGCATAGAAGGCCACTGCGATGAAAGGGGGACCAGGGAATATAACCTTGTTCTCGGAGAACAGAGGTCCCTCAGCGCCAGGAGGTTTCTCGTTGGCCTGGGAGTTTCCCCCAGCAGGCTGCACACTGTCAGCTACGGCAAGGATAAGCCTGCAGATACGCGCAGCAACGAGGAGGCCTGGTTTAAAAACAGGAGAGCTGAATTCAAGATAGCGGAGTAAACATGGAACGCAAATTACTGGTTCTCTTCTCTTTTGGCTGCATGCTCGCCCTTTTTTCAGGCTGTGAAACCATAGCAACCCAGGGCGATCTTGGAGAGATGGATAAAAAGGTTTCCGGGCTGCAGGATGATTTCTACGCGACTTCAAAGGCCATATCGGAACGTTTCAAGGCGCTGGAATCAAACACGGATTCGAAGTTCGCCTCCGTTGAATCCGGCAGGAATGCCCTTTCCGAGAGGACGGACAGGTTGTCGGCGAATGTAGAAAACCTCGTGAAGGAAAAGACCGTTCTTGAGTCCCGGATATCGTCCATAGACGAGGAGATAAGGAAAATTCATGGAAAGGTCGACGAGCTTGATTACAAGTTTTCCGAGGAGATGAAAAAGGAGAAGACATCCGCCCAGCAGGAAGGTTTTGAGATTCGCCGGGACATGGAAGGCATCAGGAAGACTTACAATGACATAATATCATCCATAGCTTCCCTCGGCAAGAACCTCTCCGCCATCCAGAACGATCTTCTCGCCGTCAACCAGTCCCAGGTAAAGCTCGGCGAGTCCGTCAACAGGATCTCATCGGAGATGGAAAGGAATTCTGCGAGGGTCGATTCCCTGGAGGAGTCCCATTCGAGGAATATACAGGTATTGATAGACGAGATTACCAGGCAGGAGAGCGAGATCTTCAGGCTTAAGAATGAATTCAAAAACAGGGCCGTGGAAACGCAGCCTGCAGGGAGCGTGAAAGCCGTGGAAACCCCTGCGGCCTCCCGGGAAAAAAAATATTATACTGTCAGGAAAGGAGATTCCCTCGGTTCTGTCGCAGGAAGGTTTAATACAACGGTCAGGGCTGTCAGGGAAGCCAATAAGCTCAGGAATGACAACCTCTCCATCGGGCAGAAGCTTCTCATCCCATAATAATTCCCTGGAAGAATTTGTCCTGCAGGTCATTGCCATGTGGGCAATGAGATACGGCAAACTGCGGAATTCCTCATGCCCTAAATATGAAGAAGCCCGGTTCAGCAAAGGATGACTTCTCAGGGTCTAAGAACAACCCCGAGGGCTTTTTCAGGATGACCTATGAGAAGTTCACACGCCTCCGGCCCCCTGTCGAGGGGGAATTCGTGGGTTATCACGGGTTTCATCTTTATCCTTCCCGACTCCATTGCCCTGTAGAATTCGGAGATGTTGCGTCTCGTTGTCCACGGAACGAAAGTCTTCGGGTAATCCCCGCCCTGTTCGTAAGAATCGTCGTGGTATCCCGGGCCGGTGCGGGCCGAGCTTCTTATGTCAAGGTTTCCTATCGCTGCCCCGAACCTCGTGGTTACCTCGCACCCTCCGGGTATCACCACCCTTCCCATTATATGCCTGTCGGGAGAAACCTTCATCAGCCTTGATACATTCTCGAAGGCGGGGGTCGCATTCCCGCCGAAACATATGAAGGCGCAGTCGAAGCCGAACGGGGAAGCGAATGCGCCGCAGGTCTCCGTCCACTTTTCGTCCGATGTGTCAAAAGTTATCTCAAAACCTGTTTTCTCGGCTTTTTTTCTTCTCAGCGGAAAAAAATCGGCCCCTGCGACGTGGGCCCCGCAGGCTCCGGCCAGCTGGCCTATCATGTTTCCAAGGATGCCCAGTCCCATTACGAGCACATTTTCTCCAAACTCTATCCCGGCCCTTCTTACTGCCTGTACTGCCGTTCCGGCAAGGTTTGTGAATGCGGCTTCAGGGAAAGAAACGCTCTCCGGCAGGGGTATGCAGAGATTTCCCGGAACCGCGGCAATGCTGCCGTGCCTGGCTCCCGAACCCATGCATGCAACCCGCATGCCTTTTTCAATATCCTTCACGCCCGGCCCTTTATCTATAACCACACCCGAATTCTGGTATCCGAAAGGCCTCCATTCAAAGGCGGCAGGATTGGCCCTCATGTGTTTTATCCCTCCAAGCTCCGTTCCGGGGCTTATTCCCGAGGCCTTAACCTGTACCAGGACTTCGTAGTCTTTAAGCGATTCCATATCCTGCTTTTTTACCGAGAATTTGCCTGAACCTTCTAACATCAGAACTTTTCTTTTCATCTTGCCTCCAGGGTTGGAAAGACGGGATAAAAGTCAAAAAGATTGAAATTTCGGGCAAAAAACGCAGGTTTGCATTAAAAAAAGAATGTTGAAGCGCCCCCAAGGGGATTCGAACCCCTCCTGCCACCTTGAAAGAGTGGTGACCTAACCAATAGTCGATGGGGGCGGGAATATCGTTATTTGTGAATGATGATCACACAAGTAAAGATTATACAATTTCCCCGGGTTATTGTCAATCAATAGTCATGAGATTGGAAATTCTCCCATAAGAAAGGCATTCCGCCCGTATACCCGTCCTTCCCTGCCCTGAAGTTACAGCAGGCAAATTTTGCGGGTGGCCGGGGGGCTCTCTTATTTGTCATCCCGGGAAGTCTCTGCCCATGGTTTATCGTGTTGAGATTCTGAACAGAAACATTTCAGAATGACATCTTTGAAGGCGTTCTTCAATGAGCGATTATATCATCCGGAAGAAAAACCGCCTTTCTGCAAGACTCCGGTTTGCATGCAACGGGGAGGGAAGTAAGGGGAGGTGATGCGAAGCGGTATTCCCTTCATCCCATTAATCTTTCCACATAAAGAGCCCTTATGGACAAAAAACTTATAAATGATACAATATTGGAAGCAGTTACAAACTGCGGAGGATCTCATGAAAAGGTCTCTGAGTCTTGTTGCCGTCCTCTTTTTTGTGTCTGCTTTCAGCGCGCATCCCCATCTCTGCGATAACGTTTTCAGACAGGCCGACTCGCTTATAGTGAAACCTGAAACCTATACGCTGGTGGTAAAGGAAAGTACGACTTTCAAAGTATTTCTTCAAAACAACATGGACAGGGGAATCGCTGAAATCAGCCTCATCCCCGAAAGTTCTTCCTTCGATTTTTCAGTTACTCCCCAGAAAATGTCCATTCCAAAAGGCCGGCAGGTTTATTTCCAGGTTACCCTTTCTCCAAGGCCGGGGATCAGATCCGGAAATTACGAGATAAAGTTCCGGCTGGTTGGCGGCGGCAGGGAATTCAAGGCATTCACCCTTGACAGCCTTGCCCAGGAAGCCGGGGCAAAAAAGGAATCCATTCCTGATACTTCAAAGCTTTCGCAGGTTCGGCGCTCCAATGGCGCGCCGGCTATAGACGGCAATCTTAACGATCCGGTATGGAAAAACGCCGCAGTTCTGTCAAGGTTTATTTCCTCAACCGGAGCCGAACCTTCTTATCCTACCTGGGCTCTCATGTCGTTTGACAGGGATAACCTGTACCTGGGAGTTTTCTGCAGGGATGAGGATACGGGAAAATTGTCTCCGCGGGACAGAATAGACATTATCCTTTCTTCGGAGAGCGGCGGGATGTCAGGTTTTCTCCTCTCCTTTCCGTATGCGGGCGCCGCAAAATGCCAGAAGTATGGCAGGGAGAATAAGGCTGCAGCGTGGAACCTTCCCGGAATGAAGTATTCTATCATGAAAAAGGATAAGAACTGGTCGCTGGAAATATCCGTTCCTTTTTCTGATTTGAATACTTTGGCGCCGATGCTAAAGTCTGTCTGGAATGTCAGAATTAACCGGTACAAAGAAAGCGGTTTGAAGGAAAAAAGTTTCTGGGCGATGGATTCGTCAGGCTACCACAACGAGAAAAAACTCGGCATGGTCGTCATGTATCCTTAAAATAAACAGCAACTCACAATGAAGAATATAATATTCACAATACTTGTTTCTCTATTTCTTCTTTGTGCGAACGCAGAAGAAAACCGTTTTGTGATTGAATTCGAGTATCCTCAATTTAAGGGCGATTTCTATGTTTCAGGACGGGTTTCCTTCCCTCCCGGAGCCGTGCTCTCCGATAAAAACTTTTCCGTGCACGATTCCCTGACGCAGGAAGAAATCCCTGTCATGGTGGAGATCAGCGAAAAATGGCCCGACGGTTCCATTCTCGATGCTTCTGTCCATTTTGCGGCTAACTCCTCAAGGAGAAAGGATTACGTTCTTTCTTACGGCGAGGGCGTGAACAGAAGCAGGTCTTTCACTCAGGTTTCCACCCTGCCCATAGTAACGGCTTCCATAGGGAATTCTCCGAGAACGGAAGAGTCTCTTGACATGGAAGTCGGCCAGCTTATCGTCAAAGTTGACAGGAGTGTCGATTTTCGATACTACTGGTATCTTCTTCCCATGTTTGGACTGCTTTTTCTTGCGGTATGCCGTGCAAGGAGAAATTCAAAATCATGAATAAGAGGAGAATCACGTTTTTAAGAAGAACGGTTCAGATTCTTTGTCTTGTCATGCTTGTATACGGCGGATATATCTTCAAGGTAAAACATCATACCACCCAGCAGGCCAATCTCTTTCCGGCATTAAAAGCGCCCGAAGGCTATATCTCCACGACGAAATTTGACCGGGGCTCCATACTATGGCCTTCCGGGGATAATCCGGTTCTGGAAAACTATCCCCCCGGGCTTGTCTGCCGTTTCAATCCGAGAGGGGGGCTTTTCAAAGCCTGCATAGTCCATTTCATTTCAGAAAACCTCACCTGGCGGACTTCTTTCAAATATCTCCTTCCACATCTCACTCTTTTTATGCTCTTATGCTTTCTCTTTGGAAGGCTATGGTGCAGATGGGCGTGCCCAATAGGCACGGTGGGAGATTTTCTGACGATGCTCAGGAAAAAAATGAATATTCCCTCAAGGAAATTTCCAGCCGGTTTCAGAAACGGCCTAAGGTCCGGCTCATACTGTATTCTCGGCACAAGTTTTTTTATTTCCGCCCTGATAGGCGTGCCTCATCTTGCAAGGTTCCAGTGCTACTGGTTCCTTCCTTACTGCCAGATCTGCCCCGCAAGGCTTATCTGCCCGATTTTCGGATTAATAAAGCCGGGATGGAAAGATTTTGAAACAGCCATTACAACCATGTTTACAATACTTGCCTGGCTTGTTCTGGGTATTTTTGTGGCGGCTTTCTACTGGGGAAGAAGAATATGGTGCCATCTTTGTCCTGTCGGACTCATGAATTCGTGGTTTAACAGGGGAGCGGGAGTCGAACTGAAAAAGATTTCCGTGAAGTGCAATAAATGCGGATTGTGCACGGAGGCCTGTCCCATGGGTCTTACAGAGATGTTTGAGAAGAAGACCGACGGAGTTTTCAACCAGAGCGGATGTATCATGTGCCTCAGGTGCGTCGAAATATGCCCGAGAGACGGATGCCTTTCAGCGAACTTTTTCGGAAGGAAAATAGTTGAATCGAGGCTGAAAAAATGAAAAACAAGGAATATCTCAGAGAAGATTACGCAAAGACTTTGAAATTCTTTTCAAAGGGGAAAGACTCTCCTGAAATTCCCGGAAATTCAGAAGCCATTGAAAAGTACAGAAAACTATCCGGGCTCAAAGAAACGGATTTTTTTTACGATGCTTTCCTGAAAGCAAAGAGTACTATTCCTGAAAAGGAAAAGAAACCCGTGGCGGGGTATTTCTGCAATACCGTTCCGGAAGAACTCCTTCTTGCATGCGGGGTGCATCCTGTACGCCTTTGCAGCGCTGACAGCCATTGCGCAGAATGCGGTGAAGAAGCTATTCCCGGAGATATCTGTCCCATGGTCAAAGCGGCCTGCGGTGATTTCTTCCATGATTTTAACCGGATGATGGACCTTTTGATTATTCCTGCAACGTGCGACGGACGCGTAAAGCTTGCCGAAATACTGAGCCCCGTTGCAAAAGATATATATTTTATCGATATCCCGAGAAACACCGATTATCTTGAAAACGTCAATATATGGGAGAAAGAATATACGAAGTTTTTCGATTACCTGAAGTCAAAGTTCAAAGTGAAACCTGCAAGGAGAGAGATTCTCGACGCCTGCGTCCAAACCAATGAAAGAACTCGAATGTACAGGAAGATATATGAAGCAAGGGCGAAAAAACCTGGGATCATGAACGCCTTTGATTATTTCATAATGGCCAATTCTTCTTTCTTCCTTTCTCCGGCGGAATGGACCGAAAAAGCCTCTCTTCTGTACAGAGAAATCAGCGGAAGAGAGCAGGAGCCAGGAAGAAAAAAAATCCTCCTTGCGGGTTCGCCGGTAGTTTTTCCCAACTTCAAGATTCTCGATATCCTCGGGGATGCCGGATGCTGCGTTTCCGCCGACGTAGTATGTTCCGCATACGGAAGGCTTTACGATCCCGTCGAGATAGACGAGGAAACGGAGTCGGGAATCATCAGGGCTCTCTCTCTGAAATATGTAGCTCCCAGTATATGCCCATGCTTTGTGGGTATTGACAAGCTTATCAACACGGTGCTTGATTCCGTTGAAAGGTATGGACTTGATGGCGTTATATATTACAATATAAGGTTGTGCCAGGTGTTTGAAATGGCATCAGGCGTTTTGAGAAGCGTTCTCAAGGATAGGGACATCCCTTTCCTTTTCCTGAAAACCGATTTCAGCAAAGAGGATACGGGACAGCTTAAAACAAGGGTAGAAGCTTTCATGGAAATGCTGGGGTAAATATGGAAATATACGCGGGAATAGACATCGGTTCCGTAACGACAAAATGCGTTATACTGCAGGGGAAAAGCATTATTGGCAAGGCCCTCGTCAAAACCGGCATTGATACCGAAAAATGCGCAAACGACGTTCTGGACATGGCTGCGGGGGATGCCGGCATTAAGGTTGAAGAAATACAAAGGATGGTTTCCACAGGTTACGGCAGAAGGATTTTCAGGAGGGCGGACAGGATAATAACCGAGATATCCGCAGCTGCCGCGGGCGGTTATATATTGTGCGGGGAGAAAGCAACCCTTATTATCGATGTGGGAGGCCAGGATACAAAAGTCATTGAGGTTAACGGCAAAGGGGAAGTGCTTGACTTTCTCATGAATGACAAATGCGCCGCCGGAACGGGCAGGTTCCTCGAGATCATGTCTCATGTTTTCGAAACCGATATCCAGGGTTTTTCTCAACTGGCCATTGGTTCCGAATCTCCCGTGGCAATAAATTCCACGTGCAGCGTTTTCGCGGAAAGCGAGGTCGTTTCTCTCATAGCTTCTTCCGCAAGAAAAGAGGATATAGCCGCCGGACTTTTCAGGTCAATTGCATCGAGAGTCGCGGGCATGGTCAGGCAGTTCCGGCGTTATGAACTGACAGTATTTTGCGGAGGCGGCGCAAAGAGCCAGGCATTAAAAGGTTTTATAGAAAAGGCGATCGAGAGACCCCTGATTGTTCTGCAGGAACCCCAGTTTGTAGTGGCATATGGTGCGGCATGCCTTGCCCGGTAAGAACTTCTTGCGCAATTTGGCAGCAGAAATTTACCCAACTTTCAAGGAGAAAAAATGGAAAAGTTCAGCGTCAACGGGTGCATGGGAGAGGGCGCTTACGGTTCTCCGGATTTTCCGGAGCCGTCCCATCTTGTCAGTCACATGGATTATCTCGGCGTGGACCGCTGCCTGGTATGGTACAGGCAGGCGCTGGATTTCAACCCTGTTTACGGCAACAGGAAACTTCTTAATATAATCTCATCAAAAGATGAATATTCAAAGAGACTTATCCCAGCCTTCGTTATCACTCCTTCCAATTTCTATGAATACGGCGCTATTTCATTTTTGATGAAATCCTTTGAAAAAGGAGTATTGCGCGCGCTCAGGATATTTCCCTGTACCTCGAGGTTTGAAATGAGGACCCTGGAAAGGATTCTTGCGGCAGTAAGCGATTACGGTCCTGTTGTTTTGTGGAGTACCAGGGATACAAACGGTCCGGCTGATTACCAGGGGTTCATCGAACTGGCAGTAAAATTCCCAGGGATTAAATTCATCCTTACCGAAGCCATGTGGGGCAACTTTAACAGTTGCGTGGATGCAATGTGGCGCGCGGAGAACATTTCCATAGAGACTTCATGGCTTCACATGAGGGATACGATAGAATTGCTGAGGGATGAGTTCGGGCTTGAAAGGGTGCTTTTCGGCATGGGATTCAAGTCTCATTACGGGGCTTCCATCTCTGCCATTGAACATGCAAATATAACGGAAAGCGAGAGGAGCCTCATATACCACGGGAATATAGAGAAGATGCTGGGCCTGGAGCCCGTTGAGGAAAAGCTTTCCAAAGAGCCTCCCATTCTTGCAGAAAAACCCCTGTGGAAGGATTTAAGCAGGGGCCTGCCGCTCAAAGATATCGAGGTTATAGATGCCCATGCCCACACGGGGCCGACAACCAGGGGTTGGATACGGAGAGACATTGATATGAAGGAGAATGTGTCCAACATGGTTAAGAAGATGGATGAATGCGGGGTTTCCATGTCAATCGTGGCTCCGGAAATCAGCCTCTTTTCAGAGCCTGTGTCGGCCAATTCCGAGATAGAGGAAATAATGTTCAAACATCCCGGACGCTTCAGGGGATACCTTGTTTTCAACCCTCTTTATAAAGACAGGCTTATTCCTCTTCTGGACGATTATTTTCAAAGAGGCTTCTTTATAGGATTCAAGATACTTGCGGCTTACTGGAAAATCCCCATGGATGACAAGAGATACATCCCTGTCTGGGAATATGCGGACAAAAAGAAGATACCCATACTGATTCATACATGGGGAGGCGGCGATATTCGAATTATTGAAAACATATCTTCATTTTACAAAAGGGCGGTCTTTCTTCTCGGTCATTCCGGAGGCGGAGGAGGAAGGAAAGAAGCGGTTGAACTGGCGGTTAAGAACGAAAACGTCTTTCTTGAATTCTGCGGGAGTTTTACAACCCAGGACGATTGGCTCGATGCCATCAGAATGGCGGGAATAGGAAAGGTGGTATTCGGAAGCGACGCGGAAGGACACGACCTGGCGTGGGAACTTGGAAGGTTTCTTTCCATCCCCCTGCCTGACAGGGAACTTGCGCCCGCGCTTGCGGATAATTTCAAAAAAATAATGAAGGGAATAAAAATATAGTCTTTACAGGGAGACTGGAGAAAAAGATATGAAAGTCAAAATAAAAATTTTATGGGAAAAAGCTCCTGGCAAAGGGGTTGTGGAAGTTATACGCGGGAAACTTGATTTTCTTATTATTGCCGGAGGCAAAGGTTCGTGCAGGCAAGGTTCCTTTAATTTTGAATCCGGGACGGGAATCCTGGAAGCGGTTATATCGGAAGCAAATATTGAAGCAGGGGCTTTTCCCACTATAGTGAGGGTAAGGACAAAAACCGATTCTTTTTCATTCTTCCTCAGGGATGCCCTGGATTCTGAAAATCCTGTCTGGATACCGGAATACGGCGTTGCCCTTCTTCCGCAGGCAGACAATCGTTCCTACCAGGAGGTCTCACGGGACATCGAAAACAGGAAAATCATGTCGGATTATTCAAGGTTTGAGAATGAGCCTGAAGAAACTTTTGAAAAGGCCGCTTCAGGGAACAGGCAGCAGTATGCGCCCACCTGGCTGGGAATATCGAGGGACATGAGGATATTTCGTTTCGGTTACCAGGAAAAAGTTGGGTTATTCGGGAAAGTATCTTCCTGCTATCTTGCCCATAAAACCAAACTGTGGCCCCAGGACCTCCTTTTTGCGATCGGGCAGGGGGCTTCCTGCCGATACGATATAACCAGGCGTCTTGATGAAGGATGTCTTCCCATACTTAAAGCCGTGCAGAAGGAAAAATTCATGCAATACCACGTAACCGCTTTTGCTTCCCTTGAAAAGGGCATTCTAAAGAAAGACAGGGTAAGTGGAACGGACTGGCTCGCTTCCTATGCCAATTCCGGAGGGCAGATGCTCGGAGAAGCCGGCAGGGAAAAAATAAAGGAGTTTCTTGAGAAGGAGATGTACGGGAGGGAAGAAGAGGTTGTCTTGTGTTGCAGGGTGGATGCAGTCAATACAGGAAAAACACCATGTTATGCATGGTTTAAGAACCCATATTTCCGGATAGAAAAAGATATAGAGGGAATTTCTTTTGACGCTGAGAGCGGGTTCACTTTCTTTGAAAACAAAATACTCTCTCTGACACTTTTTAACGGCAAACCACTGCCCCAGCAAGAAATGGCGATTCTTTTGCCTCCCGGAGAAAAGGCGGTTTTTGACATGTTTATACCTCATTCGCCTTTGCCCAAAAAAAGGGGAGGCAACTTATCGAAACTTGATTTTGACGCCCATTTAAAGGGAGCCCGCGATTACTGGAAAGGGAAACTTGAAAGCTCGGCGTCTTTCAGCATCCCCGAGAAAAAGATAGATGAGGCGGTAAAAGCGGGGCTTCTTCACTGCGACATCGTTGCCCTCGGAAAAGAGCCGGATGAACCGGTTGCGCCCCATATCGGATGGTACAGTCCCATAGGCACCGAGAGCGCTCCCATCATCCAGTATTTTGATTCCGTTGGATGGCACAAGCTCGCGGAGCGTTCAATCCAGTTCTTTTTTGAAAGGCAGCAGGAAAGCGGTTTCATGCAGAACTTCGGACGTTACGAAAGCGAAACCGGTCCCGTGCTATGGACCATAGGGGAGCACTTCAGGCACACGGGCGACGAGAAGTGGCTTAAAAGGTCGTTCCCGAAGATAAAAAAGGCGGTTGACTACATACTGAAGTGGAGGGAAAAAAACAAGAAGGAGGAATACAGGAAGAAAGGCTTTTACGGCATGGTTGACGGCAAGGTTGCCGATCCCAATGATTATTATCACTCCTTTTTCCTTAATGCCGGCAGTTACATCGGGCTGAAAAGGATAGCGGAGATAACTGAAAAGATTGAGCCTGCATACTCTTCCCTGTTGAAGGCCGAAGTTGAAAAATATCTTCAGGATATCAGGAGCGGTTTCTACTATGCCATGTCAAACGCGCCCGTTGTGCCCGTGGGAGACGGTTCATGGGCTCCTTTTACGCCTCCATGGGTGGAACAGAACGGCAACATCATACTTTATGCAGACGGAGGCAACTGGTTTTCTCACGGCGCCTTTGCTGTCAGGGGAGTGACTACCGGGCCCCTGTGGCTTATAATAAGCGAGGTTCTTTCTCCCGAAGAGATCGGTTCCCGTTTTATCCTCAAGGTTAACCAGTTTCCCGTAACCCTCGAAAATGCGGCATTAAGCCAGCCTTATTACTCGAGGCACGATTTTGCCCACATCAAAAGGGGCGAAGTCAAAGCATTTCTCAAATGCTATTACAACCAGATGACCGCCCTCATGGACAGGGAGACATACACCTTCTGGGAACATTATTTCGAGGCAGGACAGCACAAGACGCATGAAGAAGCCTGGTTTCTCATGCAGACGAGATGGATGCTTTATCTTGAAGATGGAAACAGCCTTAACCTTTTTTCCGCCATACCCGGAAGATGGCTTGAGAATGGAAAAGAGATAAAAGTTCAAAATGCTTCAAGTTACTTTGGCAGAATATCTTTTGGAGCCCTTTCGGAACTTGAAGAGAAAAGCGCAATAACGGCTTATTTTGAATGCAGGGGCAGGAAGAAACCCGAAAAAGTCGTGATAAGAATTCCTCATCCTGAAGGCAGAAAACCGGTAAAGGTGGAAGGCGGTTTATACCGTGAGGAGACAGAAACTGTTGAAGTGAAAAATTTCAAAGGCAGGTGTTGCGTGAAACTTTTCTACTGACAGGAGAGAAGAGATGAAAATATTAAGATACATTATGATTTTGTTAATGACGATTGCTTTCAGCGTATCGGCAGAGAGTCCCGGCTACCAGGAATGGCGGAAGAGAAGGGAATCCCTCATCAATGATAAAAATGTTGAAAGGTATTACACCTTTGAAGATGTTGAAGGCAGTAAAAGCATCGTCAGGGATTTGAGCGGCAAAGGGGGCGACCTTAAATTCGTTCCATATACGGACAGGCAGACGAAAGAAGTTTTTGACGATTTGAAAATAATAGAAGGAAGATGGCCTGAAAAGAAGGCGGTAAGGCTTGACCGCGGTTTTTACCAGGGGCCTACTTACAACATTGAAAACAAGCAGTTTACCGTCGAAGCATGGTTCCGCAGGCAGGGACCCGGGAGCATCCTGGCCGCGAGCAGGAACAGGGACGGACACATAATGTCGGTTTCGGGATACAGGGAGGGCTGGCGCATCTATACGTCATACGACCCCGTTTCGGGTATCGTTCTTGGCATAGGCAAACAGGGAGGCTGCAACATAAGAACGGAAGCCGCAATGCCTGACAACGCGTGGCACCATATTTCTTTCACATGGGACGGAAGGATTATAAATCTTTACCTGAACGGCAAACTTATATCTTCCAACGTGTTTGAAGAAGAATATATACCCGTGAAACATGCCAACTTTTTCAAGATAGGATTTTCGGAGCTTGGGGTTGGTTCCATTGTAATGGATATAGACGAGGTTGTCATATATAACAGGGTATTGAGCGGAAAAGAGATAGAGAAACTCAGCCGGGGCCCTTTGAACGAGTCTGAAAAAGACATTTTTGCCGCTGCCGACGCTTTCATCAAAGACGGCAATTACGGGGCAGCCCGCGCCCAATATGAGAAGCTTAAAAGCCTGCCCGTATACGGTCTGCCGCTGGCGCTTTTCAACACTGCCGAAAGTTACCGGCTGGAAAAGGATTATGAAGGCGCTCACAGGATATACGGTCAGATAATGAAGATGGAGAATCTTACCGCCTATTACCGTATATATGGGCTATTCAGGCAGGCTGAGTTATGCCTTGAGCAGAAAAATCATGAAGGCGCGCGCCGTCTTTACAATCAGGTGATAAAAACTGAAGGCGCGCTCAAACACCATATTTTCAATGCCCGCCTTTTCACCGCAGATACATATAAGGCCGGGCTCATCTACAGCAGGGCAAGACCTTTATACGAGGAACTTCTGAGGGAAGAAGAATCAGCTTCCTTTCCCAACGACGGGTACCGTCTTGATGTGCGCGACAGGCTGGAAGCCATAGAAGGCCTTGCCGACGGAACCGTCATTAAAAGCTCAAGTCAGAAAAGGCTTGAGCGGGTGAACGGTCCGGGATATGCCGTTTATGTTTCAACCCTGGGCAGCGATTCCGATCCAGGCACGAAAGAAAAACCTTTTGCAACATTCAAAAGGGCGCAGGAAGAGGTAAGGAGAGTAAAGTCGAAAGGTATGCCTGAAGGCGGAATAGTTGTATATCTGAGGGGCGGAAACTATTTTCTAACTGACGGGATTGTTTTCGGAAAAGATGATTCCGGAACGGAAAAAGGCCCGGTTGTCTACCGGAATTATCCGGGTGAAGAGGCAAGGCTTATAGGTGGAAGACAGGTAAGCAATTTCAAACTGCTTGATGACCCCGGCATCCTGAAAAGATTGGCCGGAGAAGCAAAAGGGAAAGTTTGGGTTGCCGACCTGAAAGAAGCCGGCATAACCGAATACGGCCGGCTTTTGCCCCGGGGACGGCATGTCAGGAAGTCGCGTCCCGGCGCTCTTGAGCTCATATGCGACGGGAAAATCATGAGGCTTGCGAGATGGCCCAACGAAGGATGGGAAAGGGTGGCCGGATTGACCGTTGTTGAAGGGGTCTCAAGAAAGACCGAGTACCAGAGAGGCAAATTTGTTTACTCTGGCGACAGGCCTGAGAGATGGAAGGAAGAGAAAGATATGTGGGTGAAGGGTTATCTCGGGGTGAATCAGCCTTA
>JAKPNC010000151.1 GCA_029548585.1 bacterium
TTTTGGACTTCTGTCAAGGTAAGCGTTGTCCGTAAAGGTATAGGGAGTGCTCCATGTTTGGGTCCCCGGGTTATAGAAAGATACGCATATCTCAAGGTTCTGTTTCATCTGATCAAAGGTGGCATCGTCTGCAAGTGCTGCCTTGCCGTTTTCCCATACCACCGCCGCGGTACCATCGGGAAAAACGATAAGGTCGGGGTGGAAATCGGCCGTTCCGTCGTCCGCAACCGTTTGAGGCGTAGACCAAGCCGACCCGTCGTAAGAGGAAAAGACAAGCTTGGTGCGGTTGAGAGAGCTTCTTGCCGGATCGTCGTAAAGCCAGGCGGCATAAAGATAAGAACCGGCAGATGAAAGAGACGGTTCAGAATACGGGAAAACATCTTCCTGCAAAGTTGTGTATCTTATGGTGGCAGATTTACCTGTTTCGTCCGTTACGGATTTTGTTTTTCCGGTCATGCCTCCCGTGAAAGATCCGTAACCGGGAGAGTTTAAATAATCTCTCGGTAAGAGTCTGGAAGGTTGCTCCCCGAGGTAAGGCATATTTCCGGATTTGGTCTTGCCTCCTATGAGGGACCAGTCCCAGCGCAGGACTTCATTTTCCCATGTAAAGAGAAGGGCGTACACGGTGAAACCACCGTTGAGGTAGAGGGAGAGCTCTTCAAGCGTGGGTTCCTGCGGGAACTGCAGGCCTATATCCATACCTCCTCCTATCCATCCTTCAACGGCAAGCAGTTCATCAACTCCCGCACCCAGGGAACCCCGCACGTAAGGACCTATGGACAACTGGCCGTTGATAGAAAGGGGGTCGAGTTCGACTATCCCCAGCATCGCATCCGCTTCCAGTGAGAAACTGGCTTTGGCATACATGGGCACGGGTACAGGCCCCACCATGACGACAAAAGGCCAGCTCTTTTTGAACTCGGCTTCCCCGTGCATTCCCACGTAGCCGTCCCAGTTCCAATCTCCCGCGGAAGGAAAGTACTGCCCGCTGATATTTACCAGGGGATAAAGGCTGAAGGAGAAACCTGCAAGCTTGCCAGAATCTATCTTTTTTTCCGCCTGCAGGCCTTCGTATTGAAGTTCTATCGAGGCGCTGCCGTCCCAGGATACCTCGGCCGCCACTGTTGGTATAAGCTTCAGGAGAACAGGATTTCCCCCGAAAAGCGGAATATCCGAAGGGATGGCGCTGCCGTCAACTCCTTCGTTGAACAGGTTCCAGTTAAGGCCTAAAGAGGAAGAATATGAAAAATAACCGCCCTTGTCCACTGCCATGAGGGGAAACAGCGGTATCCATTTTATTACCGTGAAATCCGCCTCTTTCTCTTCAGACAGGGCTCCTGTGTCTGTCACAGCCTGTACCTTGAGCGTCCCGCCTATTCCGAAATCCGTACCCATGTTGAACGTCTTTGATAATACGCTTTCGCTTGTCGTCTCTTCAGAAAATCCCTTGGGCGTGGTAAACTTTACTTTGCCCGGAGTATGTCCTCCCCAGTCTATATTCACGGTATGTTTTACGTTGAAATTGACGTCGTTTATGTAAAAAATCTTGCCTTCATACTTGGAAGAGATATCCGTAACTCGCGGTTCTGTAAAACCCGAAGGATACAGAATGACATTGCTGTAGGTATTGCTCGACGCAGGCAGATCCACTTCCTTTGTATTGGGAGAATAACCGTCCTTGCTGGCTTCAACGGTATAGGGACCGGGATCAAGGGCGGTAAAGATGCATTTCCCGTCGACATCCGTGGTTAAAGTTGTTCCGTTTACTGTAATGCTCGCGCCTTCGAGTTTCTGTCCGTTTGAACCGTCATAGACAACGGGTATCAGGGATGACTGTCCGTTACCGCCTCCGGTGCCGAACACCCCCGCATATAGAAATTTATCTGCGAAGGGGATTTTAACGGACGTGTTTCTCCTGCCGTTAAGAAGAGGCCGGAAGGTAACCGTGAACTGGAGGGTCTGTCCGGGTGCAATGGCCTGTCCCGAGCAGTCGTCCGAAAGAGTAAATTCTGTTTCCGACTGGGTACTGTCAGATATGACAATCTGTCCGAGGTCGTAAGAAGTTGTTGAAACATTGGAAAGCGAAAATGTTTTGGATACTTCCGTTCCCAGGTTGACATTACCGAAGTCATAGATGGACGGCTGGCATGTGAGAAAAGAGTTGTACATGCTGTTGCCCGT
>JAKPNC010000266.1 GCA_029548585.1 bacterium
CAATGCAAAATTCGAAAAAACGATTGAATACATGAAGAGATGGATAGACCTTTTCAATTCGCTCGGGATAGAAGCAGGGGTGATCCATGCGGGAGGAAACCTTCTTCAATCGATGGGATGGTCCGCCGAAAAGATCCTGAACCGCAGGGTCGAAGCCCTGAGAAGGATATCTGAATATGCCAGGGGAGGCCCCACATTCATCTGCCTTGAAAATTGTTCATCTCCGGGAACAAGAACTGCGGAAGACCTCCTCGAAATAATAGACGCATCGGGTTCGGATATCGCCGGGATATGTCTCGATACCGGGCATGCAAACATAAACGGGGTGGATCCCGCAGGATTTATCGTCAAGGCAGGCAAGCATCTGAAGGCTCTTCACGTGGCTGACAACGCAGGTGTCCGGGACGACCATATTCTTCCTTACTCAAGGGGCACAGTCCGTTGGCCGGAAATACTCCAATCCCTGCGCACTGCCCGGTACAACGGGCTCTTCAACTTTGAAATTCCGGGAGAAAACAATTGCCCGTTTCCAGTCAGGCTGGCAAAAATGGATTACATCAGAAACCTTGCAGGGATTATGGCCGCCGAAGCGGAACCGGACTTTAATTGAACCATCCTTTCCGCATTTAACACCCAGCCCGAAGCTTCCTCCGGGTAAACGATGTCATGGAGTCCGCCTTAAACCGGATTAACGCTCCTGGCAGAGACTTTCACGGGAGCGATCTTGTCTGCGTTTTCTTTCTCGTATGCCCTCAACTCGTCCACGGCTGAAACAACCTTGTGATAAGCCTCTATGTACTGGTCGAGGACCTTCTCGTAATTAACCTCAAACCTGGGACTCATGGTAAAAGCGTGTTGTCTGAGGTAAAGAGTGTTGGGCAGATCCGGCTTTGCAAACTCGGAAGGTTTCCTGCTGTGGGGACACCTGCCGAGACAGCATTCCTTGTAATATATGCTTCCTTCCTCAAAGAGCGCAGTCTCGTGCAGCCTTCCGTATCCCGCGCGTCCGCAGCTTACTCCCTCTGCTGCAAGGGCCCTGAGGAAAACTTCTGTGGATACTCCTCCGAGAAGATTGCCGTCAAAATTGCCCCAGTGGTACGAATAAACCTTCCGGCATCCCTGTAAAACCTTTTGCGGCTTTATGCATGGTATATCGGCAAGCCCTTCATCAAGATACTTTCCATTCTTATCCCTTATGTCGTTCAGCCTGTCAATCTCTTTAAGTTGTTCCCGCGCCATCGCTATTCCCACGGGATGCGGCCTGTGTTTGAAGCCGAGGCCCATCGAAGCCTTCCTGTTGCGCGAACCTTCAGGCAGAAGATCAATTTTCTCGACCCTGCCGCACACTATCGCCCTTTCGTAAATATCGGTAATGTTTGTGGTTAAAACTCCGCCTTCCCCTGCAGGCATAGTCTTGCTTCCCTGGAGGCTGAATCCGCCGGCATCCCCTATTGAACCGACTTTCTGTCCTTTCCAGGTTGCGCCATGGGCGTGCGAACAATCTTCCACCACGGCAAGATTATGCTTTTTGGCAATTTTCATTATCCTTTCCATATCGCAGGGGTTGCCCCATACGTGAACCACCATGATTGCGCGGGTGCGGGAAGTTATCTTCCTCTCCACATCGTCGGGATCTATGCAATGGGTGTCGATATCAACATCGCAAAATACCGGTATTCCCCTTGCGGCAAGTATCGTTGAAACGCTTGCAACAAAGGTAAAAGACGGAACTATAACCTCGTCTCCGGCCGAAACACCCACGGCAAAAAGGGCCTGGTGAAGAGACGAAGTTCCGCTGTTTGAAGCAAGCGCATGTTTTACTCCGATAAACTTCGCAAACTCATTCTCGAATTCATCGACGATGGGAGAGGTTGAAATCTCCCCTTTTCTCATGAGCTCAACGGCGGCTTCTATGCCCTTTTCACTTACCACGGGATACGATGTTTTAACCTTTTCCGAAATAGCCCTGTTACCTCCGTTAATAGCAAGCTTAGCCATTTGATATCCTCCTGTCAGTTTATTTTATTAAATGCAAAATTACATCATTTTAACACAAGCCTTACCTTAAAGCAAATATTTAACGGCTGCCTCAAATTTAGGCATAAGAAATCCTTTATGACGTATTTCTTTCCTCTACGCAATACGCTTTCCGCCTTTTTGTCATTCTGGGGTATCCCTGCCCTGGGTCCCGTATGGGATTTGAACGGAAGCACTTCAGGATGACCGGCTTCCTGTCAGGCATTGCCATAATCCACTAAAGCATACTTTCGAAACTTCAGCACAGGAGGATCCACCCGCCGTAACCCTGGTTAAGGAGGAAGCTGCCGTTTTCAGGATATACAGGCATGGCGCCTTTCTTATTTTGTTGAATTTCTGTCAAAATACATTTTATTGACAACTTCTGTTACACGGGAGTATATTTTATAAGGCAACCTGATCCAATGCTGTCGCAAATTTAACGGGACAGGCTTTAAGGGAAGAATTGCGTGCATGGAGGAATTATCATGAAACGTCCGGCATCAAAAAACAATGGATTTACCCTCGTGGAACTCCTGGTTGTCATAGCCATTATTTCAATCCTTGCTTCTATAATACTTCCCGTACTGGGCAGGGCGAGAGAACAGGCAAGAAGAACCGTATGCATAAACAATCTGAAACAGATCGGCTTCTCGGTACAGATGTACGCGCAGAACCACGGATGGTCATCCCTGTCCGAAGGCGAGACTACAAACGACTTGTGGAAAAACTCGGTAAAGGTCTCCCTAGGCAACCTCATCCCGGATTATTTGAGTAACCACGTATTGGTTTATTGCCCCAGTCAGAAATACTTTCGCCTTACGAACCCTGAACGTGGATTTCATAATTTCGGCAAGGAAGGCGCTGTCGCTTCCAGCAGTTATTACGTGAGGGGCGCGGAAGAAAAATCCGATTCAGACAGGAAACCCTCCGCGTGGATCTCGGACGCAGAATTTCCCGAAGAAAGGATAACCAGCCATTCAAAAGGTATAAATGCCGGTTTCAGAGACGGATCCGCAAGATGGGTAAACGGCGTCTTCAGGAAGTCGGAAGAAACATGGTCGGATTACTGGAAAAAGGTTGATGAAAAATCCTGAATTCAGCCTTCTGCCTGCATTAATGTTCATCCCGCAGGCAGAGACCGGCTTCAAGTTTGTAAAGCCGCGCTTTTTCATTTCAATTTGAAAACAACGTACCCATACGTGTCATTCACTGAAACTTCCACACCTTTCTCACCCACGGTATCACCGGACAAAAACTCCAATGAGGGAGTCTTCTCGATAATCCCGATCTTTCTGCCTGCCATCTCCGCCGGCAGCCTGACCAGGTCTCTGTCGATCTTCTTGTGGTAGTCAACGTAAACGACAGTGTCATCTTCCTGCCGGTTCCAGTAAAAAGATGTCGCGTTCCCCGTCTGAGCGGGGTCAAAGTACTGCCTGTAGCAGACACAGTAAAACTCCGTGCCGGCAGTTATCATCTTTAACATTCCTCCGTTTGCTACAAAAGGATACGTTTTGTTTGATATATACAGGTTAAGAAAATTGTTTGTATTCTTTATCCTCTCTGAAGGGATGCCCATGCCATGTATCATAGAGTATCCCATTGCAAACCCTGCCTCCCTCACGTTCTTTTCTCCTTCCTTCCTCCCCAAAAACTGTATGAACCTGTCAGGAGGGTTGTCCGGATTCTCAAGATTTCCCTTTTTGACGTTGAAATCCAGGGGAGACGGGAGCCGGAAAGAGTAATCCTGCACGTTTCTGAAATCGTAGTTGATATTATCCTGGGTAAACGGCAATGTCTTGGGCACATAGGACTCCAATGTTCCGGTTCCTCCATTGTACAGCCTGACTGAGCAGATATAAAGCATCTGCCCCATCCTGAAATCCTGCAGGGCCTTCATCCTGTGATATATGGTATTTGACCCGTTTGGGTAGAAACGATAAAGAAGGTTATACCTTATCACCCCGTCAAGATGTTCCGCGTTGAAACTTCTTTCCACGCCCGGGTGCGAAATGATATCCGCCAGGACTGATCCAGGATTGATTATATCGTACTCTTCAACGATATCGAACCAGTTACAGTAAACAGGTTCCCCCTCAATGAGTTTATTCCTTCCGTCCACAAGGTACTCCTGCTTCCTGATCCTGCAGGCCGGATATACCTGAACAGCACGGGTCTTCTCCGAAAAGCTTATACTCTTGTTAAGCGGGACGCTCTTTAACACAGAGCAATCACGGCTTGCCATCTGAAATGACCATACAGGTCCTGTCGAACTGTTTTCCCCGAGAAAAAGAAGCTGGTTCTCATCAATAACCCTTATAAGGTAAAACTTTCTGCCTTTATCGTCTTCCCACTCGCTTCCAAGATTCTGAACCGTAAGCCCGTGTCCTTCGCATTTAACCTGCAAACCGCTTGAAACGCCGTGGTTGGCGCCTATGTAAGTCCCGTTTATGTGGCATGAAGGGACATCGTCCCCTGTCCCGTGTATGAGCCGGGCTTTTTTCATCATCCCGGAAGAGAGTGGAACATCCTTGTCAATCAGGAAGGTTCCGTTGAAGTTTATCTGCTTGTTTCCCCGGCCAAGTCCAACGGCCACAACAAGGTCTTCCTTTTCGGAAAAATGAGAACGAACGTAAACCTTTCCGTCTTCCTTGAAAAGAGAGAGTTTTGCTTCGGCACCGGCGTTGCAACTTGTTATTAAAGAGTCAAGCATAAAAACGGCAACCAAAAGGAAAAAGCTTCTCTTCATTCAAACCTCCTGGTATGAACCCTGCTATTTCTTTCCTGTTTTTATATAGCTGGCAAGCTGTGCCTTTGACATCCCGTCTATGCCGAGAGTCTCAAGGGTCCTTCCGGTCTTCCAGAAATCCTGCCCGCACACGGAAGAACCTATGTTTATTATCGCATCGATAAGGGGGGTAGGGGCGCCAAACTTCTTTCCCATCATGGACATGGGAACAAGTCCGCACGGGATGTCCTCTGTTACATACCTGTCATAAAGGCTGTGAGGACCCGGGAAATTGTCGGCAAGAACCTTCTGGTTATCCATCCCCTCCGGTCCCCTGAAGGATACGCCCATGATACTGCTTGTTGTTTCAAAATCCTTCTCCCTGTATTTCAACACTCCGGTTCCCAGCGCCTTCGCAAGTCCTGCAACCTCCATGTATATGTCTTTGATAACCTTTCCAACCGACGGAGTGATTCCCTCCCTGTAAAGTCCGAACCTGCCCTTTGAATACTCAACCCTGCCTGTATTAAGGAGAACTCCTGCAGGATGTATGACCGGATTGGGATTATTCAAGGCGACACTCAACACGTCCTTCCCTTTTTTTGCGACAGGGTACAACTGCCGAACAATTTTATACGCAGTCTCTGTCATGGAAGCCGGCATGGCCGCAACGTAAAAAAATGGAGCGAGAACTGGCAAGTGCACCTTTCCAGGTCCTTTAAGCCTCGTACCGTAAGGCATGGTATTTACTTCGGCTATGACGGGATTGCAGTTTTTCCCCGATTCCTTCAAAAGCTTCTTAAGCCTCAACGAACCGAAATTCCCTGCCCAGAGAATAACCGTATGCATATTTGAAAGATGAGGAATAAGTTCTTTGAAGAAGGGCTCATGGGCAAAAGCAGGTATAGTCAGGTTGATAAGTTCAACTCCTTCCAGAGCTTTTCCCATGTCCACCGTTGCCATGTTGACCCTGGCAGTCTTTTTCCCTTTTATGCCTGTTAATTCTATCTTACGGGTGTCAAGGATAGTCTTGAAAGAATCCCTGAACCTGGCAGGCTGGTAAAGGTTGACCGAATATCCCTGGAGGGTCAGGTCGGCCGCCATGCAGCTGCCTGCATTGCCTGCCCCGAGAACCGCTATAGGCTTTTCATATTTCGACATTCTTTCCTCCTATGTTAAAATTCAATGTTCATTTAAATCAATATTTAACCACCTACCCGGTCCAATGTCAAAAGAAAGGACACTTGTTTTCCGGGCTTGAAATAAAATATCCATTGTGATATCATTTTGACTCACTATATACCAAAGGCGCGTGGAACATGGAATTTCTTTCAGCTCCACTAATCCTATTCTGCCTGGCGATATATTTACCCCGCTAAACCAGTGCGGGGATAAAAATGAGGTTAACAATATCCTTTAAGCAGGAATAATTAAAACCGGTATCCCGGGATATGGAGGAAGAGAAATGAAATCTGCTAAATATTCATCGGAAGCATTGAAGGCAGGGTCTGCAAAGGTTGACATAACGCCCGAAAAAGGGATACAGCTTGCGGGAGATGTTGGACGCCTGAGGCCCACGGAAGGGATCCTTGACCCGCTTTTTGCAAAAGCCCTGGCCCTGGAACAGAACGGCAAAAAAGCATGTATCGTGCAGATGGACCTTACAATAATCACCAAACGCTTTTCGGACAAGATCAAAGCCGAAGCTGAGAAAAAGTACGGTCTTCCTGCAGAATCCCTGATGCTTCACGCAACCCAGACACATTCAACCCCTTCTCTCGGACATGAGGCCATATCCGAGGAATACAAGGGACTGCCGGACGAACTCTGGTACCTGAGGGGAGGAGACGAAAGGTATTTCCCCGTGGCTGTCGATGGAGTGCTTGAAGCCATCAGAAAGGCGATGGAGAACCTGGAACCTGCCACGATGATGGCCGGCAGGGGCGTCGACGGCAGGGTTTCTTTCAACAGGCGTTTCGTGATGAGGGACGGGACGGTAAAATCACATCCCGGAAGGTTCAATTCTGAAATACTCTATTGCGAAGGACCTATAGACCCGGAAGTGGGCATCATTCTTTTCGCAGGAGCCGGAGGCGACAGAATCGCCGCCCTTATCCACCATACGTGCCATCCCGTGCACGGGTATAACAAAAGAGATGTCACGGCGGGCTGGCCGGGAGCATGGGCGACGGCTGTTCAGAAAATGCTGGGGCAAAGATGCACGGCCCTTGTCATAAACGGTTTCTGCGGAAATGTCCATCATCACAACCACCTCGACCCGGACCCCGTGGACACCTACCAGGAAATGGCGGGAAAGCTTGCAGAGACAGCAAAAAGAATTCTCGTCCAGAAAATGAAACCTGTAGACCCCGGAACACTTTCTTTCAATCTCGAAACAGTGGAACTTGAAAGAAGGAAGCTTGACATTAAAACAACAGAGGAAGCCCGCGCCTTTCTCAAAAAACACCCGTCTCCAATCTGGGAAGACAAGGGAAAAACCAATATCCAGTGGAACTGGGTTTACGCACATTCCCGCCTGGACATGGCAGAAAGGTTCTCGAAGAAAAACACGTACGATTGCCCCGTACAGGTAATAAGACTCGGGGAAGTTGCGATTGTGGGCGTTCCGGGAGAACCTTTCGTGGAAGAACAGTTGAGGATTAAATCCGAATCCCCCGCGCCTTTTACCTTTTGCGCCCACATGACAAACGATTCGGCAGGGTACATCCCTACATCCCTGGCGTTCAAGAAAGGCGGATTTGAAACTGAAACGGCAAACTGGTCATGCCTTGCGCCTGATTCCCTTGAAAAGATAGGCAGCTTTGCGATTAAAATGCTGAAAAAAACCTGAAAAAGCCATACCCGGGGAAAAGATCACAGGAGAAAAGGGGGCTCGTTTTTGATCGAGTTCACAATGTTTTTTATCTTTTCTTCCTTCTCTTTTCCCCCTTCAACGGCGATCCATACCGAGCCCTCCGCTCCGCACACCCCGCCTCCAGCGAAAAGGCTGGCAGTCGCCCCCGACAAGAGAGATATCGCCTCCAGTTCCGTAACTATCTCTCCCTGGAAGGAGATCATTCGTAAACCTGAAGCGCCCGGCGAGTTAATCTTCCTTGAAATTTCTTCAAGGCTGCATGAAACCCTTTTTTCAAGTCCTACGGGTATTATAAGCCTTGTCCTTCTTCCCGCAACGGCCTTCATGGCTTCTATGATGGTTCCCCCCTGCGGGTGTCCCACAAGAACTGCCGCCGTACCCGTATTGATATTTACCGAGTTTGCCCCCTTGAGAATCAAATCGCCGCTCTTCATTTCTCCTGCAACGTCGGAAAGAGTTTTTCCTTTTTGCCAGTCTCCCTTTACAATAATCACATCCCCTGGAAAATTGTGTCCGGCAAGCCTGCCGGTATCATCTACGGGCCTGGACGGAGGCATGGTTATCCCCCTGAAAAACGCATCCCGTGAAAAACCTTCCAGGTTGCCGGTCAACCTGAGGATCTCTTCTGCCACGTATCCGTTGGTAGTCCCGGCAACGATAGCCACAATCCCATTTTCAAGGGATGATAAAAGATGCGGGTGGACGGCGATTGCCATCCCTATAAGCCTTTTGCCCGCGGCAGGCGTAAGAAGTATCTGTTTCATTATCCTCTCCTTTTGAATACGTCGAAAGACTGCTTCCTTTTTACCTATTCTAACACAAAGAATATGGCTAAACCAAAGACATGGAGTCTTTACGGCTTACAGTATCATAAAAATTTAGGATGATACCAGGTGGGATTTTTATTATTCATTAAGGTATTGTAATTTGCCTTCAAACATTTTAATATATATCTCGGGAGAAAATCTTGTTTCCAAAATTGCCGGAGGGGAGGGCATTGCCATGAAACGCATTTTCTTATGCCTGTTTCTTTTTGCCTGCCATGTATCGTCTTATGCTTCCACGCCAGGGAAATGGAGCTGGGTCAATCCCTTGCCGCAGGGCAACGACATAAACGGCATCTCGTACCTGAACGGCAGTTTCATGGCCGTGGGAGAATGGGGCACCATTATAACATCCCCCGACGGAAAAAAATGGACAGACCATGATTCCGGATCAACCATGCCGCTTAAAGACATTGCCTTCGGGAATGGCACATACGTGGCAGTCGGAGGTTTCGGAACGATATTGACCATGGGAAAAGACGGCCCGTGGACCACGGTCCAAACGGAAAGCCGCACATACCTTAACGGGATTGACTACGGGAACGGAAGATTCGTGGCCGTGGGATACTCAGGAGAAGTCGTGGTATCCGCGGACGGAGAGAAATGGTCCCGGCACCCTGTACAGGGCAAACCTTACCTTCATGATGTGGCATTCGGTAAAGGTATCTTTGCGGCCGTCGGGGACAACGGTACGATACTGACATCTCCGGACGCCCAAACGTGGACACAACAGCCGTCCGGGATAACCGTTCACCTGAGAGGCATTTCATGGGGAAACGGCCTTTTCGTCGCCGTAGGCGCCAACGGCACCGTGGTTACCTCCCCCGACGGCGTAAACTGGACAAAGAGGCGTTCTAAAACGTCCGGTTACCTCATGTCAGCCGCTTATGGAAACGGAACCTTCGCCGCCGCCGGATACGGTTCTGCCATAATTACCTCTCAGGACGGGATTGAATGGGAAGCCGCCCCCCCATTTTCAGGGCGCAATCTCATGGCGGTAGCATACGGAAACGGAAGGTTTATTGCCGCAGGGTCAAACGGCGCAACAATCATTTCGGAGAATCCCTCGGAATGGAAAGAAACAGCTTCATTTACATGGCTTCACCTGAGGGGCATTGCTTACGGAAAGGGAACTTTCGTATTAACCGGGTATGACGGCGCCATTCTCGTATCGGAAGATCTCTCCTCATGGAACCGCTCCGATTCGGGAAAAAAGAATATCCTCTGGGACGTAGTTTTCGGAAAAGGCCTATTTGTATCGGTAGGCTACGAAGGCACAATCCTTACTTCACCCGACGGAAAACACTGGACATCCAGGGATTCCGGCACGAGAACCAACCTCAGGGGCGTTACTTACGGGAAAGGGAATTTCATAGCCGTTGGAGACGGCGGCATCCTTCTTTCTTCGCCCGACGGCATCAAATGGAAAGAGAAACCTTCGGGGCACGTATCCTCGCTTTACTCGGTTGCCTATGGTAAAGGCATCTTCGTGGCTATCTCAAGGGAAGACAGGTTGATGATATCCGAAGATGGAGAAAGGTGGTCAGAGATTTCAATAGGAGAGATGTCCGACCTGAGGGGAATTTCTTTCGGAGAAGGCTTATTTGCCGCCGTAGGCGACAAGGGAACGGTCTTCTTCTCCAGGGATGGGCACTCATGGGATAAAAAAAGCACATGCACTCCGAAGGACATGTGGGGTATTAAGTATTGCAGGGACTCTTTCATTGCAGTTGGAAATTTCGGCATGATAATCAAAACACCGACATTTGAAGCGGCAACCTTGCCGGGGAGGAAGAGATGAGAAAGATTTATGAGCATATCACATGCAGGAACATTTTATTATTATCCCTTGTCTTCTTTTTTATCCTGCAGGTCATGCCGTCCATATCCCAGGAGAAAAAGCAGGCGGCGCCGGCCGACGACCTGACTCCTGAAATAAGGTCTTTCCTTCAAGCAACCGGAAACAGGCAGTACAACTGGACACTCATAGGGGAAAACGTTAATTACCAGGCCCATGAAGACAGGCATCCCCGGCTGAATGTATTACGCAGGTTGTGGCACATGCCTCTCCCGGGCGGAAGAAGCGCTTTCAAGTTTGAATTCACCAGGCCTTACATGCAGGACGCCAACGTCTTACACTTGTACCTGAAAACAGACGGGGATAATACCCGCGGCCGCCTGACGG
>JAKPNC010000181.1 GCA_029548585.1 bacterium
AAGCTACATGGGATACAGGTTTCAGGAGAAGCCTGATTATGCCAGGTCAAGGGTTGAATATAACAAGATCCTGGGAATGGAAGGCGTTACCGCCGATGACAAGGCAAAGGCAACATTTGGCGTAGGAGATGCTTTTGCCACCGAGAAGAAGTATGCTGAGGCGAGGGGAGAGTATGCCAAGGTAGTCAAGATGACGGATGCAAAGCTGGATATGAGAGTTGAAGCCCAGTATAACATTGGTGCGGACTACAGGGCGGAAGGCAATTTTGACATGGCAAAGGCCGAGTGGGCGAAGATACTCAAGATGGACGGAGTGTCTCCGGAATACAAGGAGAAGGTCGAACAGAGGATAAGGACGGTATACTGGTAATTTCCATGAGATTTGCCGGAAACCTTTTTTAAGTTGAAAAACCGGGGATGAAACCATTTCATCCCCGGGCTGTTTTTGGGAACCGTCCGGGCAGGAAAATGAAAGAACTCTTCAATACCCCCGAAGAAGCCGGGAACAAGTTTGCCGGGACCCGGCCCCTTTCTTCAAGAATGCGTCCCCGGAGCCTCGATGAATTTTACGGGCAGAAACACATTCTCGGGGAGAAAGGCATTCTAAGGAAAATAATAGAGAAGGACAGGATCCCATCGATGATCCTTTACGGTCCGCCCGGGTGCGGCAAGACTGCTTTTGCCATGCTCCTGTCAGGGCATACAAACAATTATTTCCAACACCTCAACGCCGTTACCGCCACGGTTTCGGATGTAAGGGAAGTCATATCTGCCGCAAGGCACAGGATAGACTCTTCAGGCAAGAGGACGATCCTTTTCCTCGACGAAATAGCCCATTTTAACAAGCTCCAGCAGGATGCGTTGATGAAGGACGTAGAGGAAGGCGTCATAATCCTTGTCGGGGCAACCACCCATAATCCTTTTTTTTACATCAATACGCCCCTCTTGTCGAGATCCAGGATTTTCCAGTTTAAACCCCTTTCCGAAGAGGATCTCAGGGAACTTCTCCTGAAAGCTGTAACGGACCACGAAAGGGGGCTGGGCGGGATGTCGCTGAGGATTACGGATGAAGCCATTGAATATATCGTAAAGAGCAGCGAAGGAGACGCAAGGCGCGCCCTTAACGCTCTTGAGCTTTCTGCCACCGCAGGTATCGAAGGTATCGACGGAACAGTTTTGATAGACCTGGATGTCGCAAGGGAAACTCTCCAGGAAAAATCTCTCACTTATGACAGGGCAGGAGATCAGCATTACGATACCATATCTGCATTTATCAAGAGTATGCGCGGTTCGGATCCCGATGCGGCGGTTTACTGGCTTGCAAAGATGATCGCATCGGGAGAGGACCCAAGGTTCATAGCCAGGAGAATCCTGATATGCGCATCCGAGGATGTCGGCAACGCAGATCCCCAGGCCCTTATCGTTGCGGAATCGTGCTTCAGGGCGGTGGAACTTCTCGGGATGCCCGAGGGAAGGATCGTGCTTGCCCAGGCGGCAATATATGTCTCGACAGCTCCCAAGAGCAATTCTTCCTACAAGGCGATAGACAAGGCCCTCAGGGATTTGGAGAAAGAAGAACCGATGAGGGTTCCTGCCCACCTTCAAAGCACAGGATACAGCGGAGCCGGCAAGCTCGGGAAAGGAGAAGGTTACTTATATCCTCACGATTTCCCGGGACACTACGTCTTTCAGGAATATATGCCTTCGCCCCGGAAGTATTACATTCCTTCCGACTCGGGACAAGAAAAGAGGATAAGCTTTTTCCTGAACCATATAGAGAGGCTTAAAAGGGATAGTGAAAAGAAAAATAAGAAGGGATTACCTCAGGAGAAGAAAGGATCTCAGCCGGGATGAATGGCGGGAAAAAAGCATCCTCATCCAGGAGAGGATCCTTTCAGGCAGTTTTTACAAGGATGCCCGTTCCCTGCTTGTTTACGCTCATTTTGACAGGGAGGTTATGACAGACCTCATTATCGGTGACGCCCTTTCTTCGGGCAAGGTTCTTTGCTTGCCTTTCAACGATATGGAGAAGAGGACCATTATACCTTCGGTTCTCTCATCCCCTGAAGAAATTGACAGGAAGGGCAGCATTCCCGGTCCTTCGTTCCTGAGGCCTTTCCCTGCCGGAGACCTTGACCTGGTGTTGCTCCCGGGAGTGGCGTATGACGTTCACGGAAACAGGATAGGTATGGGCGGAGGTTTTTTCGACAGGTTTCTTAAAAAAGTTAATTCCGGTATAATAAGAACCGCCCTGGCTTTCGATTTCCAGGTTGTGGAGGGATTCCTTCCATCCGACGAATGGGATGAGAAGGTCGTGATGATCGTAACTGAAAAGAGAATTATAAAAGTTCAGGTATGATTGGGGAAGAAAAGGTTTTCAGCTTTCCGTGAGCCTGAATGCCGGTAGAAAATAAACGGCGGTTGTGTCAAGGAAGAGATCCTGAGCAGAGACAACTCAGGGTGACAAAGCGGGGAGATCCTTAAACCATAAAAGAGTGAGAGAAACACGGCTTATATCATAGCCAAATCCGGCATAACCTGAACGGCAAAAGGAGAAAAAATGGCAGAGAATAAAGAATTGACAGATAATCCAGGAAGCCCGCTTCACATAACTGACGGCAATTTTGAGGAAGCCCTGAAAAAGTACAGCCTTTTCGTGGTCGATTTCTGGGCGGCATGGTGCGGCCCGTGCAGGATGATAGCCCCCACGGTAGAGAAACTTGCGGAGAAACACCAGGGCAAAGTTGTTTTCGGAAAGATGAACGTTGATGAGAATGAATCAACTCCCGCAAAGTTTAATATCATGTCCATACCCACTCTGATTATTTTCAGGGATGGGAAAGAAGTTGACAAGATAGTGGGAGTGGTTCCCGAAAAGACCATTGAAGAGAAGATATTAGGCAGTTGAACGGCGTCCTATTCCGAGAATACTTCGGCCTGGAAAGTGAATATTTCCGTTTCCTTTTCTTTCCAGGCCCTTGCGGGCAGGCCGGCCTTGTGAAGGCAGAGGTTGTCCATGAATTCTTCCTTTGTCCACCCTGTTTCTTCCGCAACCTGCGGCAGAAAGACTCCCTGCGACATGCCTCTTTTCACTATGACGCCGTCCCTGCCGAGGGTAATCTCCCGGGTATCTGAAATCTTTTCCGGGACTGTGAGCGCAGATATCTCTATAATTATTTCCTTCATTTCAGCAGGTTCTACCGGGGAAAATCTCGGGTCTCCCGTAGCTGAATGGACGGCCATCTCCCTTACGGCTTTTGCGAGGGGTTTGACAGGTTCGATGTATCCTATGCAGCCCCTCAGGCGCCCTTTCCTCTTCAGCGTGACAAATACCCCTCTCTTTTCCTGCAGAACGGGGTCTTCCGGGCCGGACATAACAAGTTTCTTTCCGCAGAGATGGGCTTCAATGGTCTCTCTCGCAATCCTCAAAAGGACCTTCTTCTGACTGTCTGTAAGCATTCTTTTTTCCTCGCATTCAGAAAAGAATCATGTTTTTCAGTCCCTGTCTTTTTTCCGTGGAATATATCGCTTCCATTATGCCGGAAAGGGGAAATCTTCTGCTTATATAATCCTTTCCGTTTATCTTTCCAAGGCTCAGCGCCGATAGGGCCTGCCTGTTGTGGCCCGGAGAAGAACCGTAACTTCCCACCAGGCGGCGCTCCCCGTGCTGAATCATCTCCGGGCTGCCTTCCAGCTGATCTTCTTTGTATCCCCCGAAAAGGTTGACCGTTCCCCTGGGGGCAACCAGTTCAAGCGGCCTGATTCCGGGAGCCGCGGATCCGGAGACAACCATGACATGGTCGGCAAGCCTTCCGCTGTTTGATTCTCTTATAACCTGTTCGGCATTTTCGGTGCAAGGGTTGATATAGGCGGAGGCTTTAGTAAAGCCGGCAGTCCTGAGCCTTTCAACGTCGGTATCGCATATGAATACTTTTTCAGCCCCCATCTGAACCGACATCTGTGAATGGAAACAACCCATGGGACCGGAACCTATGATGAGGATGCTTTCTCCCTCCCGGAAGCTGCTGCGCTCAAGGCCGTTAATAACGCAGGCCAGGGGTTCTGCAAGGGCGGCCTCCTCCCATGAAAGGTTTTCGGGGATCTTGTTGACACAACCGCTGGAGATGAAAAATTCCGGTACGAGCATATACTCCGCAAAGCCCCCGTGGTAGTGGCAGCTGACCACCTGAAGGTTTTCGCACATAGTTTCGATATTTTTCACGCATGAAAAACATTTTCCGCACGGTATGGCTGCTGCGACCTGGACCCTGTCCCCTGCGGAAAAAGATTTCACACCGCTGCCTGTTTCCGCAACCTCTCCTGCAAGCTCGTGTCCCAGTATGCGGGGATACCTGATGAAGCGGTGTCCATGCCGGTAAGTTTTTACGTCCGTTCCGCATACGCTGCAGGCTCGGATCTTTATGACCATGTCATTCTTTCCCGGTACGGGAGCGGGAAAATCGCAGTAATCAAGGTTTTCAATTCCCTTCAAAACGGCCGCTTTCAACTTTGTCTCCTTTTATCGTTTCCTTTTTGTAAAGGTACGCCCGTTATAAGGAATGTCCGTGCGGATGATCCCTTCTGCCGGGAAAAGTCATCTTATCGATTCAAGAAGGTTTATTGCTTTTTCCGCAATTATTTCTCCCCCTCCGCACGCAATCGGGGAGCTCACGGGTTCATATCCCTGTTGTTCATAAGCCTGCCTGTGAGCAATATATCCAAGGCAGTCGAGTCCCAGTTCGGTTATGAAGGTAAAAGGGAAAGGCGAATTCTTTTTTATATGCAGTCCGAGTTCCACGAAGTATTCCCCTGGAATGCTGATAAATGCGGCCTCACCTATCCTGAGGGCTGTTATTTCGGTTTCAACTTCTTCCTTGCCGAGTTGGGCAGCTTTAAGGATTCCCAGACCTGAAAGGTATTCAAGGTTGTGGAGGCCGGGGGACTGGAATATGTTTTTTCTTGCCTTTTCGAGAGAAGATTCATCATATTTCTTCAAAGGCAGTTTTATCTGCATCCTTGCCGATCCTGTCTCAGCTTCCTGCTGGAAATTGTCAATCCTTGAAATGGCTTTAATAACTTCCGCTCCAAGAATTCTGCCTGTTCGTTCTGCAATATCAAAATACCTGCGCTCTTTCGGTTTTTTCATAAAGTTCATGCTGTTTATATCACCCATCGCTCCTGAAGTATATACGACACCGGTATCTTTTCCGAGAGATTTCCTGACGGTTTTTCTCAATACGTCAGTTAAATCTGCAGATATGTTGTTTCCGCCAATATTGTCAAGGTGAAGGGCGAAATTGACGGCTATGCCCCTGATATCTGTAAATTCCTCCCCGAAAGCCACGATGCCCACATCAGGATCTATGGGACCTACGGGTCCGACTATGTCGGGATGTCCCCTTTCGGGATTTGTTTTGATAGTTCCGTCCTTCATCATGTATCTCCTGTTGAAGGAGATGTTTTCTTCCCGCCCTTTTATCCAGGCAACCTTCGTTGATGTCAGTGCGCTGACCGCCTGTATGGCCGACGAACAGATTTGATAAGGAAGAATGGAGAGCCATCTTTCGTCCATGGCGTTTTCCCATCCGGGGAGCTCTGTCTTCATCATAACAGGACCCGTATGTGTATGGGTACCGCAAATTATAACGTTGTCTTCAGGGATCGATACCCTTTCTTTAAGAAGTTTTCTTGTTTCATTAACAACTTTTCTGGTAACGCCTATGAGGTCGCATGAGATTAAGCATATTCTTTTTTTGCCGTCGTCAATGACCATCGCGTTTGCAAGGAGAGGATCGTGGATGCTTTCGCTTTTCCTTGGGCGGAAATATCCCTGGAGGGCGCATCCGAGAGGAGGTGTTATGTCAACCGAACCAAAGCCTGCTTTTATCATTTTGTGCTCCTTTTTTTGATTTTAAAGGTACTTCTACGGTTGTTCCAGTATATCACAGAGAGTTTCTCAAATCAACGTGAAAATCCAAAAGTATTTTTCCTTTCTGATTTTGAATTTACGCCAAATAGACTTAAAATAAATGTTAAGCTTGCGTTGACTGGATATGAACCGATGTCAAAAAAGGAGATTAAGATGAAAATGTTGAGGCAGGCGGCAATCTATGCAATGATCATGTCTTTATTCCTTCCAATCATCTGCAGCTCTTCCATTGAGAATGTCTCCGTGAATAAGAAAAAAACCGGTGTGTCTCTCAATACATCGGACAAAAAAAAGCCAGAGGGAAAAAAGTTAACCAATGATGGGAAAGAAGAGCCGGATCTTTTCAGGGCATGCGAAACGGGAAAGGATTCGGTTGTCAGAAGTCTATTGCAACAGGGTGCGGACCCGAACCTGAAAAGATGGAACGGCATGTCGCCGCTTCATGCGGCGGTTTTGGGTAAAAGCCAGGGTATAGTCAAAATGCTTATCGGGAAGGGGGCAGATGTGAACCTGGCGGACTGGAGAGGTTTTACTCCCCTTGCGTATGCGGTCAAAGAGGGGAATATTCAATTCGTCCAGGTGCTTTTATCAAGCGGAGCCGTAATCGGCGCAAGAGATTTGAACGGAAGGACTCTTCTTCACATGGCGGCGGAAAAGGGATACACTGAAATCGCCGGAATGCTTGCAGATGCCGGCGGAGCTGTAAAAGGATTTGAATCAAGGGACTGGTTTGGCTTGACGCCGCTGCATGTGGCGGCGGCTGAAGGCCGGGCGGAGACCGCGGTTCTTATCTTGGATAAGGGCGCGGATGTTGACGAGAAGGCGTGGGACGGTTTTACTCCTCTCTTTTATGCTGTTATCAACGGGCATGCAGGGGTCGTGGAATCCCTGGCAGGGAAGGGCGCCGATGTCAACGCGAGGGCCTGGAACGGGGCAACTCCTCTCCATGTAGCCGTTGAAAAAGGTTTTCCGGAGATTGTACGCATCCTGCTGGAGAAAGGAGCGGATGCCAGGGCGACAGACAAGTACGGCTGGACCCCCATGCACCAGGCAAGGTTTTTCGGAAGGGAGAAAGAAGCCGGCATGCTCAGGAAGGCAGGCGGCGGGAAGCCGCTTTAAAGAGAGAAGATGCGGAAAGAATAATCCTGCTCTCCTTCGCGGCCTCGTTTCTTCAGGGAGAGAAAAACAGGTTAACAGGATTTGTTTTTCGCAATGGAGACATACGATGTACGAAAGGATTGATTTAGGAGGCGAATGGGATCTCAGGGGCGAAGGGTTGCCGGGAAAGCTTACCGGCCGCGTACCAGGTGAGATCTACGGGGACCTGCTGAGGGAGAAAAAAATTCCCGATCCGTTCTACAGGGACAACGAGGAAAGCCTGCAGTGGATAGGCATGACAGACTGGATATACAGCCGCACGTTCGAGGTTTCTGAAAGCATGGCCTCGCGAAAAAAAATAGTGCTCTGTTTCGAGGGACTCGATACCCTTGCCGTGGTTTTCCTCAACGGCGAGAAGATCGGGGATTCTGACAACATGTTCCGCACCTGGGAATGGGACATAAGGAAATTCCTGAAGAGGGGAAGAAACGAGATAATCGTCAAGTTTCTTTCCGTGATACCCTTTATCGGGAAACTCCAGGAGAAGCACGATATTCCTGGATGGGGGGTAATGAATTCCAGGATTTCTGTATCGGGTCATGCCTGGATCAGGAAGCAGGCGTGCAATTTCGGATGGGACTGGGGGATCAAGGCGCTTGGCTGCGGGATATGGCGGCCGGTTTATATCGAAGGATTTGATTCTGTGCGCATCCTGGATATGAAGATAACCCAGTTGCACTCTGAAGGGAAGGCGGTTCTTGACGTGGAATGGGATATAGAGAGATTTTCCCCGGGATCCGTGAAGGGACGCCTGACTGTCAGCTGCAGCGGAAAGTGCGTGGCTGCCAGGGAGGTTGACATTCATGAAGGCTGTCATTCTGAATCCGTCGGGATAAAGGATCCCCGGCTTTGGTGGCCCAACGGGATGGGGTCACAGCCTCTTTATAATATTCTTCTCGAGGTAACCGGCGATAAAGGCAGGACTGCTGCAAGCGCCAGCCGCAGAATTGGCTTGAGAACCCTGAAACTTGAGCGGAAGAAAGACAGGTGGGGCGAGTCTTTCGGCTTCAGTGTCAACGGCCTCCCTTTCTTTGCCAAGGGAGCCAACTGGATACCTGCCGACGCGCTTCTTTCAAGGATGACCCCGGAACGATACAGGAAAATTGTGAAAGATGCCGCCTGGGCCAACATGAACATGCTCAGGGTTTGGGGCGGGGGAATATACGAGGACGATTCCTTTTACGATGCATGCGACGAGTACGGGATATGCGTATGGCAGGATTTTATGTTTTCCTGTTCCAGTTATCCTTCTTTCGACCGGAGGTTCATGCGCAACGTCGGGATGGAGGCGCGTGACAATATCAGGAGGCTTCGGCATCATGCGTGCCTTGCCCTCTGGTGCGGCAACAACGAGGTTGAGAACGGCGGTCTCGTGGGAGCCGGAGGCTGGAAGAAAGGTAAAATGCCCGTGTCCCAGTATCTGAAGCTTTTCGAAAAGCTTCTGGGAGATATCGTAAAAAAAGAGGATCCCGGCAGGGCATACTGGAGGGGCAGTCCTTCAAATCCCTGCGGTGACATCAGGGATTACAATAACCCGGATTCCGGGGACTCCCATCTCTGGTCAGTATGGCACAGGAAATATCCCTTTGAATGGTACCGGGGATGTTACAACCGTTTTGTCAGCGAATTCGGTTTCCAGTCATTCCCGGAGCCGGAAACGGTTTACACTTATGCGGATAAGCAGGACAGGAATATAACATCCCGCATCATGGAACACCATCAGCGGTCAGGCGCCGGAAACACGACCATAATCCAGTACATGCTCGACTGGTTCAGGTTTCCGGACAGCTTTGAAAACACGATATGGCTTAGCCAGATCCTGCAGGGCATGGCCATGAAATATGCATGCGAACACTGGAGGCGCCTGATGCCCAGGTGCATGGGAACCCTTTACTGGCAGCTCAACGACACCTGGCCGGTTGCAAGCTGGAGCTCCATAGATTATTTCGGAAGGTGGAAGGCCCTGCACTACATGGCCCGCCGTTTCTATTCACCCCTGCTGGTAAGCGGCGTTGAAGATGTCGATTCCGGCAGCATGGAGATACACGTGACAAGCGACCTGACCGTCGCAGAAAGAGGCGAGGTCAGATGGATTGCAACGGATCCCGAAGGAGTAAGGCTTCTTTCGGGAAAGGTTCCCGTCGATATTCTTCCGGGCCGGGATCTCCTTGTGAAAAGGCTCAATTTCAGGGAATTGATAAAAAATAAAGGAAGCCGCAATATCCTTATCTGGCTTGAGCTTCTCACAAAAGGTAAAAAGCGCTCGGAGAACCTTGTCATATTTGCCCGTCCGAAACACCTCGAACTTAAGAGGCCACGTTTCTCGTTGTTCGTCTCGCCCGGGAAAGAAGGAAAAGGATTCCTTGTTGAGCTTTCCTCAGACCGGACGGCCTTGTGGTGCCGCCTGGAGCCGGCAGGGGGAGATGTCGTTTTTTCAGACAATTTTTTCCACATGCGTCCCGGCATAAAGAAGAGAGTTGAAGCCGTACCTCTCAAAGATACCACCCTTGCCGCATTCAAAAAGAGATTCAGGATTTTCAGCCTTGTGGACACCTTTTAAGGTTCATTCACTTCATTAACTTCCATTACCTGAAACTCTCATCCATTTCTTAAATATGGACTTTTAAATTATTTTGAAATTTGCTTGATTTTAAAAAAAATAGTAGTAAAATAAAATTGACAAGGGGGTAATATGGTAAAGGCAAAGAAGGAAGTAAAGAAAAAAGCAGCACCGAAGAAGAAAGCTGGCAAGAAATAAGTGTCAATAAAGCGGAAGCGGGGCACTGAGAACAGTGCCCCGTTTCTTTTTTTCAAAAACTGCGCATAACGTCCTCATAATTTTATCCGCTTTTTTATTATCGTGAGAAGGATATCCTTCAATATCCGGAAGAGTAAAATGCTGTTTGATGAATCCCCGGGCGGGTTATTTATTTTCAATGACAGACTTGCTCCTCGTTGTCTGGAGATCTAATGCCGTATCTCTCTTTTCCAATATGGAAAGGGACAGTTCAATGACCTCTTTTGCTTCGTCCGGAGACATAGTTCCTACGGCTACCATGTCTGTTTTTCTTATAGTGTTCCAGACAAAGTTAAGAGCCTGGAAAGGCCTTATATGTCCCGATGCCATAGGCTTGATGGCTATAACCGGTTTATTCGCGTTATTTATAATCTTCGAAGTCCAGTCAACTTCGACCTGCATAAGAAATCCCATGGAGTTGTATATGGATATGTAAGTTTCCACGTCCAGCCCGGATTCGTCTGCGTATATGATACTTTCAGGCATGTGGGTGCTGAGGCCCGGGATCATCCCCCGTTCCCTTATCATGGCTGTTACCTCCTCAAACTTCCTGATCTTCCTCGTGCACCTGTCGAGCATGGCGTCAGTCGTGCACTGGTGCGGCAGGCATACAACGGTTCCGCTTAAGGCTTCCTTGTCGAGGATGGCTTCAACCTCGCTGTTTCTGAACCCCTTTTCCGGAGAGGAAGGGTTTACAGGGAAAGACGGTGTCGATATGATGATAGCATTTCTGCCTGTTCTCTCCCTCGCATCAATTATGGCTTCAGCCAGCGGGGTTTCCGTGGCGGCCCTTCCGAGCACAGCGTCTATGCCGTAGCTGAAGAAGACCTCGAGTATCTCTGAAATTTTTTTCCTGTTCCTTACGTTCTTCTCTATGTAGGAACCCTTGGCTTTTGTATAGTGGCTGTAACCGAGGAACCAGTTGGTCCCGATTATCATCCTGGGCACAGAGACACCGCCTATGCAGGCTCGGGGAAATATGTTATTCATTCTTCTTTCTCCCTGTCATTAATAAAAAGAACTTGTTCCATGTTATTAATTATACCTGTTTTTCACCAGGCAAAGGAATCTCCGTAGTTTCAGCAGGGATTATCCGCGCACATTATTTTGATTCCGAGTATTTAAAGTATAAAATAATTGCACGACAGGGCGTAAACAGGCTGCAAAAAGAGATGCGTCAATGAAACAGTGGGACGAAACATTGTTTGAGAATTACGCAACCAGGTACGATGACGAACCTTTTACCAGGGGGACCGTTGGAGAATGCGATTTCCTGGAGAAGGATCTTTCCCTCTCACGGAGACGACGATATGAATTATGCTATCCTGAAGAATGTTGCCCGGTCCCTGCGGGAAAATGGGAAATTCATTTTCACCAGTCTCAACGGACTCTTTCCACTATTTCATTTTGCGGAAAAGAGAAAGGCAGATGAGAAATTATTTTCGGGAAAGCACGTTTGACCTCATGACTTTCCGGGATACCAGGAGTGTCCCATAGAGGATGATCCGGGTAACATGAGGGAGCTTCTGTGCAGCGGGAGGTATTACGTTCCAGGCAAGATAACGCGGTTGCTAAAACCCCCGATACCGGAGCATAGACATACACGGGGCCGTACTGGGTTCATTTTCAAGGAATGATAAGCTTACCCCTGAGAATTTAGAGATGCTTGTCATAGCAGGAAAACAAATTTTCCGTCAGCCTGTTTCAGGTTTACTGCAGGCGTCTTCCCTGCTGACGGAGATAATCTTTTCAAGTTTGGGAAAGGGAAAAAGGAGGATGCATGGTTGTAACTGTCGTGGAGATTCATGTCAGGAAGGATAAGGTGGATGATTTTATCAGGGCCACGGTCGATAATCACCGTATGTCGGTCAAAGAGCCTGGCAATCTTCGTTTTGACATCCTGCAAAGTTGCGAAGAACCATGCAGGTTCACCCTGTACGAGGCTTACCTGTCAGAAGAAGCCGCTTCTTGTCACAAGAAAACCGACCATTACCTCAGATGGCGTGAAACTGTCGCAGACTGGATGGAAAGGCCGCGTGTCGGAATAGCCCATAAGGTAATAGAGCCTCTATCTTTATCTTCGTGGCAATTACGAGTGGAAGGATAGTGGAGCCTCTTAATACTAATTTGTAATTAAAATTATAGAAATACAACTTGAGTCCGAAATATATAGATATATCACGGGGCAGGGAAGCATACTCGCGTATGTTGACGAAGCCGACAAAG
>JAKPNC010000201.1 GCA_029548585.1 bacterium
TTGTGTGTTAAATTATATACCGCTATGGAACAATATAAAAGGGTCCGGGGGATGCACGATATCCTTCCCGGAGAGACAGAAAAATGGCAGCATGCCGAGAAAATCATACTGGAAACGGTCAGGCTTTTCAACTACAGGGAACTGCGCACGCCCGTTATAGAGGAAAGGGCCCTTTTTGAGAGGAGCATCGGCTCGGAGTCGGATATCATATCCAAGGAGATGTATACTTTCCAGGACAGGAAAGGCAGGAACCTTGCTCTCAGGCCGGAAGGTACCGCTTCGGTGGTAAGGGCTTTCAATGAATCGGGCATGCAGGAGGCCAGGAAAGTTTCAAGGCTTTACTATTATGGCCCCATGTTCAGGTACGACAGGCCCCAGAAAGGCAGGTACCGGCAGTTCTACCAGTTCGGGGTTGAACTTCTGGGGGGCCGCTCGCCTTTATATGACGCCGAAGTCATAGAGATCCTTGACACCATAATGAAGAACCTGGAGACAGGGGGCCATTATTTCGGCGTCAACACTCTTGGCTGCCCTGATTGCAGGGAAAGGTATGCCGGGAAGATAAAGTCGTACCTCTTGTCGGTTTCCGAAAAGCTTTGCCAGGACTGCAGGACAAGGATGGAAAGGTCCCCCCTCAGGATACTTGACTGCAAGAACGCTTCCTGCAAAGAGCAGACCCGGGATATTCCGTCCATCAGGGAGATTCTTTGTGCCGAATGTTCGGAACATTTTGGTTTGCTTGCCGGCTGCCTTGACAGAAAAGGAATCCCGTACAAGGTTATGGATAACCTGGTCAGGGGACTGGATTATTACACGAAAACGGTATTCGAGGTCTTCCGCAGCGGGGACGATAATGCTGTTGCCGCAGGCGGCAGGTATGACACCCTCGTCAGCCAGCTCGGGGGGGCTGATACCCCGGCAGTTGGATTTGCCATAGGCATGGAGAGGCTCATCACGGTCATGGAGAGTCCCCTTCCGGAGGTTCCCGCCCTGTACCTGGTCTGCATGGGCTCCGGCGCGAGAGATGCCGGAGCCGGGATTGCTTCGGGATTGAGGATGCGGGGAATAACCGTTGAGACTGATTACGACGACGTGCCCCTTAAAGCCGCCATGAAAATGGCTGACAGGGCAGGCGTGAAATGGTGCGCAATCCTCGGGGACAGGGAGATGGAAAGGGGGGTCGTTCTCCTCAAGAACATGTCGACCGGAGTCCAGGAGGAGATAGCGGCGGCTTCTTTCATAACAAAAGCTGTGGAAAGAGTAAAACCGTGAAAGGTTTTCAACAGGGATTAATATCAAAGGAGTATCAAAGATGTTGAGGAGTCATACTTGCGGAGCTTTGAACGGGGGGAACCTCGGGGAGAAGGTTATTCTTTGCGGCTGGGTCAATTCTGTCAGGGACCACGGAGGCCTGACCTTTTTCGACCTCAGGGACAGGTACGGCATCACCCAGGTGGTCTGCTCTCCCGGGGGAGAAGGCCAGGAACTCTACGAGCAGGTCAAGGCGCTCCGCAACGAGTGGGTTATAAAGGTTGAAGGCGAGGTTGCGGCAAGGCCGGCGGAAACCGTCAACGGAAGGATCCCGACGGGCGAAATAGAGATAAGGATAACCGGGCTCACCGTTCTCAACAAGTCGGGGGCGCTGCCCTTTGAACCTGCGGAAGCAGACAGGATAGGCGAAAACCTTAAACTGAAATACAGATACATAGACATCAGGAACGAGAAGCTTCAGAATAATCTCAGGAAAAGGTCCCTTTTCTGCCACAGCATGAGGGAGTTTCTCCTGTCGGAAAATTTCATAGAGACCGAGACCCCCATCCTGACAAAGAGCACGCCGGAAGGCGCAAGGGATTTCATAGTGCCTTCGAGGCTGAATCCCGGAAAGTTTTACGCCCTGCCACAGTCCCCCCAGCTTTTCAAACAGCTTCTCATGGTGGGCGGGCTCGACAGGTATTTCCAGATAGCCAGGTGTTTCAGGGATGAAGACCTGAGGGCGGACAGGCAGCCCGAGTTTACCCAGATGGACATTGAAATGTCCTTCGTTGAGGAAGAGGATGTCATTGGCCTGGCTGAAAGGCTCCTGAAACACTCGGTCGGGGCTGTTTTCGGCCTGGACCTTTCAATACCGTTTCCAAGGATGTCTTATTCAGATGCAATGTCTCTTTACGGATGCGACAAGCCCGACACCCGGATAGACATAACTTACAGGGACCTTTCGGATGAGATCGGGCGCACCGATATAAAGGTGCTTAAGGCGGTCCTCGAAAAAGGGGGAGTCGTAAAGGGATTTCACGTGCCTGGTGGAGACAGGCTTTCTCTCAAGGATATAGAGAACCTCGACAGGTACATTAAGGAAGAAGGCGGGGGAGGGCTCGGCTGGATCAGGTTCAAGGGAGAGGAGATACAGAGTCCCCTGAAAAAACTGCTTCCCGCAGAGGTTGTCGGGATGCTCAGGCCGCCGGTGGATCCGGGCAACTCCATCCTCTTTTTCCTGGCGGGAAAGGAGAATTGGGTCAACGAAAAGCTGAACAGGGTCAAGGAGAAGGTTGTTGGCAGGATACCCGGACTTATCAAGACCGGAGTTTTCAATTTTCTATGGATTACGGATTTTCCCCTTTTTGAGTATAACGAGGAGGAAGGAAGGTTGCAGGCCGTCCACCATCCTTTTACTTCCCCTGCGGTTACTGATATAAAGGACCTTGCAGGGTCTCCGCTGAAGGCCAGGTCGCGGGCTTACGATATCGTGCTCAACGGTAATGAAATAGGGGGAGGCAGTATCAGGATACACAGCAGGACTTTGCAGGAAGAGATCTTCAGGCTCATAGGGCTTCCGGAGGATGTCTACAGGGAGAGGTTCGGTTTCCTTCTCGAGGCCCTTGATTACGGCGCTCCTCCCCACGGAGGGATAGCCTTCGGGCTTGACAGGTTTATGATGATCATGCTTGGAGAAGAGAGCATAAGGGAGACCATTGCATTCCCCAAGACCCAGAAAGGGACTTGTCCGCTGACCCTTGCTCCCGGAGAGGTGGAGAAAAAACTGCTCAGGGAGAACCGCATACAGATTGACATGCCGAAGGTAGAATGATAGTATAATAAGGATGGGAAGGCCAACTTGGTTTTGAAGGACAATAGGGATCAGCTTACATCTTTTCCGTGTTATATATGAGAGAGGGAAAAATGACAAACATAAGATTGGGAGTAGTATTGCTGTTTTCTGCTATGTTCCTGTCCGGCTGCGTCACAACCCAGACGGGAAAAGAACCTGTCAGGACGAAGGAAGAGATCATCGAGATGCAGCTCAAGCAGACTCTCGCCATAGCCGAAACGAGCCTTGAGGTCAGCAAGAACGCGGAAAAGCTTGCCCAGGAATCACTCGAAAAGAGCCGGCAGGCAGAGACCTCCAGCGGAAAGGCTATTGATACAGCCAACGCCGCGGTGGAATCGGCCAACGAGGCCAGGAAGTTTGTAGAGCAGGAAGTGGATAAGGCTATAAAAGCGGCTGACGAGGCAAAGAAGTTTGCGACACAGGAATCCGAGAAGGCGATAAACGCCGCCAACAGGGCCTCCAAGCTTGCCATGGACCATGCCGACCAGTCCGCCGAGAAGGCTATAAAGGCAGCGAATGACGCCATACAGGCGTCCAACGCTTCGAGCGAGAAATCTATAGCGGTTGCAAACCAGACCATGGCTGAACTCGGCCGGATGAGAGCTGCAACGGCGATGAAGCCGGCCGAAGAGCCTATCATAATGCAGGAGCCGTCCATAGAGAGGACCTACAGGATAAAGAGCGGAGATACCCTCAGCGGTATATCCAGGAAGTTCTACGGAGATTCTTCAAGGTGGAGGATGATATACGAAAGGAACAGGAAGGTTCTGGGCAATCCCAACAGGATTCCTGTCGGAGCGAAAATTATCATACCATGAAATGTCAATAATAAAGGAAGTCTTTCTTACCAACGAAGAGGCCCAGGTAATATTCGGCATCCAGGACGGCAATATCCCCTACATGGAACACCTCCTCGGCGTGCAGTTTTATACCCGGGGCAACCTGCTCAAGATAAGGGGAGAGGAGAAGCCGGTTGAGAACGCCCTCGGGTTTGTCGGGGACCTGAAGAAGTACGTTGGCACCGGGAAGAGCCTGCCCAAAAGTGAAATAATGAGGATCGCCGGCAAGTACCGGCAGGAGAAACCCGTTTCCCAGGCAGAAGAAAATGCCATCATAGTGGATTCAAAGAGGCTCTCCATCCAGCCCAGAAGCTCCAGGCAGAAGGAATATATCACATCCATAAGGAATTACGACCTCACTCTCGGGATAGGGCCGGCTGGCACCGGCAAGACTTACCTTGCGGTTGCCTGCGGGATAGAACTCATCAAGAGAGGGACGTTCCAGAGGCTGATACTCACCAGGCCTGCCCTCGAGGCGGGAGAAAGGCTCGGTTTTCTGCCGGGAGACCTCGAGGAGAAGATAAAACCTTACCTCCAGCCGATATATGATGCGCTCTATGACATAATGCGCTACGACGAGCTTAAAAAATGGACCGACAGGAGGATTCTCGAGGTTGTGCCCCTTGCATACATGAGAGGCAGAACGCTGAGCGACGCCTTTATCATACTCGACGAAGCCCAGAATACGACCTTCGAACAGATGAAGATGTTCCTGACCAGGCTGGGGATCAATTCAAAGGCGGTCGTAACGGGAGATATAACCCAGATAGACCTGCCTCTCACTTCCCAGACATCGGGTCTCGTTGAAATACAGGAGATACTGCGGAGGATCAGGGGGATAAAGTTTGTCTATTTTTCAAACAGGGATGTTGTAAGGCACACGCTGGTAAAAAAGATAATAGACGCATATGAAAAACACCTTAAAGAGAAGGAATCCCATCTTCAGGATAAGCAACCGGCAGAGAAAACACGCCGTGGACCTGGAGGAAGTAAGGAAAGCCCTCGGGAATAACCCCGGCCTTTTTTCTTCCCCTCCCGAAGAGATAGGGGTCTGCATAGTGAGCGACAGGGCGATCAGGAAGATAAACAGGGAGTTTCTTGGCAGGGACTGCACTACCGACGTGATGAGCTTCAGGATAAGCAGGAAATACGGCGAGATCATAATATCGGCTGAAACAGCCATGCTCAACGGGCCCCTTTACGGAAAGAGCTTCGTACAGGAGATAGTCTACCTTGCCATTCACGGGTACCTCCATCTGAAGAATTACAGGGATTATACGCCTCCCGAAAGGGAAAAGATGCTCAAACTGCAGGATGAAATTTACGCCGGGATTGACTGGCTTTGAAGGATCTTATGGATATCCGGAACAAGAACAGGAAAGATATCGTGGCAAGTTTCAACGATGCCATGTACGGACTGCTCCTGATAATACGCAGGGAAAGGAATTTCAGGATACACCTTATATTCGGTTTTCTCGTTATCGCGTTGAGCCTTTTTCTCAAGATACCCCTTTCGGAGTTTCTCATACTCCTGCTTGTAATAGGCATGGTTCTCTTCGCTGAGATCGTCAATACCGTCGTGGAAATAATAGTCGATGCTTTTACGGACAATTACCACGAAGATGCAAAGAAGGCGAAGGATATATCTGCCGCGTCGGTACTCATAGCTTCCATTTCATCGGTACTGGCCGGATACTTCATCCTGGTGAAGTATTTTCCCGCCGGATGGCGGGATGCTTTCACCAACATAGCGGAATCTCCCTGGTACCTCAGTTTTACCGCTCTTGTCCTTGTGATCCTGCTCGCTATAATCATGAAATTTCTTATTTCAAAGAAACTTTCCCTGGCGGGGGGGATGCCCAGCATACACAGCGTCATGGCTTTCAGCATGTGGACTGCCATCTCCCTTCTGACTTTCCACGATTTCCCGGTCATCTCCCTCCTGGTTTTCATCCTTGCCTTCTGGGTAGCCCAGGGGAGGGTTTTAAGGGGAATACACAAGATCGAAGAGGTTATCGTTGGAGGCATCATAGGCATCCTTTTCACTACCTTTATTTTCCAACTTTTCTGGAGATGACATGCACAGTCTCAAGAGGGCTTTCATTGCAGGCCTCATATTCATCATCCCATTCTCGCTTTCCCTGTGGATACTCTTCAGGATATTCGTTATTTTCGAGAACATACTGGGTATTTTCCTTAAAAGGCACCTCCCCGCTTTCTATGTTCCGGGAATAGGCCTTTTTCTCCTTTTTTTAATAATTATTCTTGCGGGTTTTCTGGCAGACAACTTCCTGGGTAAAAAGATTCTCTCAATGCTTGAGAAACTTTTTGAAACCCTGCCTCTTCTGAACAAGATATATAGTTTTATCAAGGGAATAAGCCAGAGCCTTTTCAAGGGCAAGAAGAGCGCCTTTAAAGGAACCGTGAAGGTGGATTTTTTCGGCGGGGCTAAAACCATAGGATTCATAACCGGAGAATCTCCAATCAAAGGTTACGTGAGCGTTTTCGTTCCGACGGTTCCGAACATCAGCACGGGCTTTTACCTCCTTTTGCCCGAGGGCAGTATCGAAAAGCTTGACATGTCTGTCGAGGAAGCTTTGAAACTGGTTATATCATTTGGGATCTTTGGACCGGAAAATGGCTCCGATAAGAATGGAAGCGATAATCCTGAAAAGGATTGATTTCAGGGAAACAAGCGTTATCCTTTACCTTTTTTCCAGGCAGATGGGGAAGGTAAAATGCATACTAAAGGGTGTCAGAAGCGGAAGGAGCAGGGTTCCCCCGCTTGCCTTTTCCCGGGGCTCTGCCATATCGGCCTTTTTTTACTCGAGGCGTTCCGAGCTGGGCCTTCTGAGCTCTCCCTGCCTGGTAGAGTCTTACCAGATGGAGAGCGGGAAGAACCTTGCGGCCTGGCATGTGGCCCTGGGGCTGGTGAACCTCTTCACTCCCGAGAGGGAGAAGGAAGAAAAGCTTTATACCCTTCTTGAAGAGACGGGAAAGCTCTTTACCCGGCTGAAGACCCCCGAAATACTCTTTGTAAGCTTCAAGATAAAGCTGATAAGGATTCTCGGTTACGGGGTGGAACTTTACCGCTGCGTGATATGCGGCGGGAAGGATGACCTCCTTCTTTTCAGCGGCAAGCTCGGCGGAACGGTGTGCCGCAGGTGCGCCGGCAAGGACCTGACTTCCGTGAGGATCTCTCCCGGGGTTCTTAATATAACCAGAAGGCTGGAAAAAACAGATTTTACAAGGATTGGCATGATCAGGCGCATACCGGGCGAGATGCTTTCAAAAATAAATTTCTATGCCAATATCACCCTGGGGTATCATGCCGGACTAAGCAGGATATGGTGGGAAGATGAAAAAAGTGTCCTTTTCAACAATCATAGATAAAGTATCGGAACTTGTGGTCCGCACCAGCAGGGTAATCCCCGGCGAGGTCAGCAGGGCTATCAGGGACAGGCTCGGCGAGGAGAGGTCGCCCATGGCCAGAAAGTATCTCGAAATCATTCTCGAGAATATCCGGATTGCCGAAGCCGGGGGGCTTCCCGTATGCCAGGATACCGGCCTTTCCGTATTCTTCGTTCGGTACGGGAGCGATGTTACCGTCGATACGGGCAGTTATCCCGACCTCTCTGGCGTCATAAACGAGGGGCTCGCACGGGGAAGCCGCCGCGGGTACCTTAGAAATTCCGTTGTCGATCCGATTGATAGAAAGAATACCGGAAATAACGCCCCGGGCATCATACATGTCATCCCGGGGGGCAGGGGCGAGTTCGAGATAATGCTCCTTGCAAAGGGTTTCGGCTCGGAAAACACGTCTTCCCTCAGGATGCTGAGCCCGACTGCGGGCAGGGAGGGAATAGAGAGTTTTATCCTTGAAACGGTCTCAGGTGCAGGTTCCAGGCCATGCCCCCCCGTTTTCGTGGGCGTGGGAATAGGAGGTTCTTTTGAAAAGGCGGCCATCCTTTCAAAGATGGCCCTGTGCAGGATGGGTGAAGTTTCCGAACACAGGCAGTGGGAGTCAGAAATTCTTAAAAAAATCAACGGCATGAACATAGGGGCGGGTGGTTTCGGAGGAGACGCCACGGCGCTGGATTTGAGAATAGAAACGTTTCCAACACACATTGCAGGACTTCCCGTGGCCGTTAACATATCCTGCTGGGCCCACAGGTTCGGAAGTGTGAAGTTTTAACGCGGCTGCCATAACCCTGAGGGGCATGGCGGATACATGCCGCCGTTTGAAGGTTAAAAAAACATGAGGTAAAGGTTACAGAATGGAAAAGAAGATAACGTTTCCCCTTCCGCCCGGTTGCGATCCCGAAGGGCTCTCCGCCGGAGACGAGGTAAGGATAGACGGTTTTATGTACGTTGCCAGGGATGCCGCCCACAAGAGGCTTGTCGAGGCCATTGAAAGGAATGAAGACCTTCCAATGGACGTCGGGGGATGCCTGATATATTACATGGGTCCTTCCCCGGCCCCCGAAGGCAGGGTGATAGGCTCATGCGGCCCGACTACCAGCTCCCGCATGGACAGGTATACCGTTGCTCTTCTCAAAAAGGGGCTGAAAGCGACAATGGGCAAGGGAGACAGGGATAAAAGCATAATTGAAGCATGCATCCGGTACCGGGCCGTATACCTTGTTACTTACGGGGGATGCGGGGCCTACCTGGGCCAGTTTGTAAAAAAATCCAGGGTTGTGGCATATCCGGAATTGGGGCCGGAATCCATACTCAGGCTGGATGTTGAAGGCTTCCCTGCCCTGGTAGGTATTGATATAAAAGGAAAAAACCTATATAATAAATGACGTTGCGCCCATAGTTCAATTGGATAGAACGTCAGGTTGCGGACCTGAAAGTTGCCTGTTCAAGTCGGGCTGGGCGCACTCAGGTTAAGGATTGTAAGAGTTTTTTACGGGGCGTGGCTCAGCCTGGTTCAGAGCGCTTGGTTCGGGACCAAGAGGTCGGCGGTTCGAATCCGCCCGCCCCGATTTCTCTTTAGGCTTACCGTTTTTTCTGATACCCGGAACCTTCGTTTTCTTCCTGCGGGAGCGTAACCGGACATCCTCTTTTTCCTGCCTGGCCGGATATCTCTCAATGCCACCGCAGCCACGTTCCTTTTTCCCTGGAGAAAGAACCTGCATTACTTCAGGGTTGAAACGAACTTCTCATAATTCTCGTCCTTCTCGCGGTTGATGAATACCGTCTCTATGTCTTCCCTGACCGGTTTCCTGCCCCAGGAGGTAAAGGAGAAGTATTCCCTGTACCTGTCCACGCTTTTACCGTATGCGAGATTGAGATCCCTGTGCATCTTTATGAAATCGTCGATGCACTCCTTTTCCGTGGGTGGATTCTCGCCTCTTGAGAAGGGAAGCCATTCCATCAGCTGGGAATAGTGGCTGAAGGTCATCTTTACCTTTGTCTCAAATGTCTCTGTTATGTCGTTTGAAACGTGGTAGGATGCAACCTTCGAATAGTAGGCGTCGTCAACGTTTATGATGAGGGGCATCTTTATCCTCTTTTTCACCGGGCCGCCCACTGTGGGGTAGGCGTTGGGAACGCAAAGCTGGTAAGCAACCATCCTTATCCCCGTAGCCGTGTTGAAATGGTCTATATGTATTCCCTCGAGGGAATTTTCGGTTATGGGCGGACAGAATATGTAATCCGGTTCAAATGCCCTTATCGTGTTCCACAATCCCCCGAGAAAATTCCTGTCAATGAAAACCTGGGCGGGCACATGGCTTCCGTCCAGCTGGGTGAGACATTCGGCTTCGGCCCCTATGACGGCGGCGCTCTTTGCGAATTCTTTGGTCCTGACGTTGAACGTCTCGTCGGTACCCATCATATGGTGTCCTGTGGCGCCGCGGCGTGTGTTG
>JAKPNC010000204.1 GCA_029548585.1 bacterium
CGCTTCCGAAAGCCTCCGAATCCTCTTCCCTCCCCTGATAGTAATCCGTGCTCACAACTCTGATTCTTACAAGAGCCGGTTTTACCGATCTGATTGCCTCTTCAACCTGTTTTTGGATATCTGCGGCATTATCCTCCGCGCAAATCCCCGGAGCAAAAAAGAAAATGCACATTGCGGAAAGGAATAAATATCCTGCAGTTTTCCGGATGAACCTGATTTTTCCCCGGATTTCCATTAAGCCTCCTTATGTTTGGCTGGTAAAAAAAGCAATTTTGTGGTATGCGGTACCGATTTCATAGTTTACTGCGGTAGATATCTCCCTGTCAATTGTACGATCAGGATTTCAGGAGGAGTCTGCCGGGAAGAGCGCGGGTAAGTTTGCCTTTTTCTATAACGGGCTTGCCATTTACAATTACATAAGCAATTCCTTCCGACCGGCGGCCGGGATTTTTATATGTAGCTCTATCGGCAACTCTATCAGCGTCAAATATGACTATATCCGCAAAATTCCCTTTCTTTATTTCTCCGCGTCCTTTGAATTTCAGTTTTTCCGCCGGAGCTTTGGTGAATTTGCAGACCGCCTCGTCCAGCGAAAGAATTTTTTCCTCTCTGACGTATTTGCCGAGTATCCTCGAGAAAGTCCCCCGCAAACGCGGATGTGAACGCCTCCCCGGCAAGCCGTCAGTTCCGACAAATCCTATCTTTACCTTCATTATCTTTCTGACGGATTCCTCGCTCATGGAAAAGAAAACCATAAGGATACAGCACTTTTCCTCAATAATCAGGTTAAATAAGGTTTCCACGGGATCTGTCCCCCTGTCTTCCGAAACCTCAAGGAGTGTCCTGCCCTCGTACTTTCTGTTTTTCACGGTTCCTACCTGATTTACAAGTATCTTCTCCGGACCGAGAAAAGAATAAAAACTGCCCTTCGCCGTTATCTCTTTCCGGGCTTTTTTTCTCTCGTTCCTGTCAGAAAGCCGGCTTAATAATTTTGATTCCCCTCCTTCATGCATCCACCGGGGCAGGATAATGCCTGCGGTCGTTGAGGATGCGGCGTAAGGATACTGGTCGTAGTTGACATTTATGCCGTCATCCCTGGCGGTATATAACATTTCCAGCATTTCATCAACTCTATCGGGTGGCGCCTTCAAATGCGAAACCTGCACGGATATCCCCGCCTTTCTCCCTATGGATAAAACCTCTTTTACCGCAGGAAATAGAGTCGGGCCTTCACCTCTAATGTGAGAAGAGTATATTCCGTCAAAACGCTTCAGGACGGAAGAAAGTTCAATGAGCTCCTCTTCGGGAGTAAAAACACCCGGAGGATATACAAGTCCCGTTGACATCCCCCACGCTCCGGATTCCATTATGCCAGTGAGAATGTTTTTCATCTCTGCAAGTTCACGGGGACGGGCAGGTCTGTCTTCAATCCCCATCACCGCCGTTCTAATGTTGCCCTGGCCTACAAGAGGAATGATGTTTGTTGCGAGAGGTGTTTTTGAAAGGACATTGACGTAATCTTTCCACAGAAAAGGTTCTTCAACGCCCTTCAGCTGTCCGAGAATTGTTTTTCTGTCCTTTTCAAGAAGTCTGTCTTTTTTTTTGCATGGCAGAGGTGCTGAAGAGAATCCGCAGTTCCCAATGACCTCGGTGGTGATACCCTGGGTTATCTTGGCTGTCTGGAAGATGTTTTTGCCGAGAACAACACGGTCGTTGTGGCTGTGGAAGTCAATAAAACCGGGAGTTACACACAT
>JAKPNC010000205.1 GCA_029548585.1 bacterium
AAGGGAATGAGGTCTAATCCCGGAATATTTTACGGCCGAACCTGGCGGCACAGTTCCATTTTTAAATTGACCTCAAAAGTTTTCCCAAGTATAATAGGGTTATTTCAAAAGCATTGGCATGGGGGAAAAATGAAAACCATCTCTAAAGCGATTGCTTTCCTTGCCCTTTCTTTCACTCTCTTTTTACCGGCCTTCCTTGAAGCTGATCCCCGTCCTACCGGAGTCCGGCCCATGACACAGGAGGAGGAAGCCCGCATACGTCCCAGGATGTTCCGCATAACCCGGCCCCGTGGTACAGCGAAAGGCACACTTCCGTCTTCATGTAAAAATATCACCCATCTGCCGGTAGTGACAAGCCAGGGACAGCTTGGCAGCTGCGCGGCTTACGCCACCTGCTACTATATGAAGACCCACCAGGAGGCAAAAGAAAACGGATGGGTGCATCCGGATCCTTCCGTCAATCCCGAAAGGATCGCAAGTCCGGCGTGGGGTTACAACATAGCTCCCCGTGTACCCGCTTTTGGCGACCTTGCAGTCAGCCACTACGTTGTCGCGGATTATATATGCGAATACGGAATAGCCAGCTTGGCGGAGATGCCTTATAACCCACTTTACGCTGAATACGACTGGGAAGGCTGGCCATCGGAAGAAGCTTGGAAACGGGGCATAGAATGGAGAGGACGGCAGGCAGGGGTCATTGTCATACATACGCCGGAAGGCGTGGATGCTTTGAAGGAATACCTTGCAGGTGGAAATGTCGCGGTTATCACCACTCACGTATTTTCCAATTTTGATGCGTATCCCTATGGAGAATATACGAACAATGAAGTTTTATATCATTATACCGAGGTGGGTTACAGGGGCGGACACGCTCTTACAGTGGTGGGTTATGATGATAATAGAGAGTATTATGACAGCATCGAAGACAAGGTAAAAAAGGGCGCTTTTTTATGTGTGAATTCATGGGGCACAGATTGGGGCGTGTATGAACCTGACATGGGTTCAAAAGGATTTATCTGGCTGCCTTATGATTTTTTCATTCAGAAAAAAAACGGAGACCCTGACGCCCTTATCATCGTTGACAGGGTTAACTACAAGCCTGAACTTTTTGCCACGATAGGCATTAATCATACGAGAGGAAGAAAACTGATTGCCCAAATATACGCAGGGCAGAAAGATTCTCCCGGATACCCTGTCCAGAATCCCCAATGGGTGAAAGACGCCCTGCCCGTAAGCAATGACTACCCTCTCGAAGACAGCCGCATTGTAATAGACCTGACCGATTACGCTCATCACGAGAACCTTTCCTGGTACCTTGAGGTTTTCCATCTCCAGATGTATGCAGGAACCGGAGAAATAAACTATTTTGGCGTTCAACAGGCAGATAACCTTCCGGTGGTTTCTCCCGATGCTCCCGTGGAGCCCGAGATAAACTGGTACATCTGGTTGAAAGCGGGAGTTTTTTCTGATGCCGGGGAAACTTTTAACGGGCTGCGTACAAGAAGGGGAGGGGTGGCATGGGCGGATTTCAACAGGGACGGTGTTGCAGACCTTCTTGTCACGGGGTTCAACTGGAAGACCGGGAACGCGGTGACATCAACGCTTCTTTTCATAAACAAAGGTGACGGGACTTTTGAGCAGGGAGTAACCGGAAACCTTCCCCAGCTGGGCAACGGCCTACTTGCCGTTTCCGATTTTGACAACGACGGGTATCCCGATGTTGCCATACATGGAGACATACCGGGTGATACATGGCAAAGAATAGCAAAGGTCTACCGGAACAACGGCGACAATACGTTTACAGACACGGGAGTTGTTCTTCCCGTTGAGGAGATAAACAGTCTTTCCTGGGCGGATTATGATAACGACGGCAGAACCGACCTTGCAGTGAGCGTCGGAAGCCAGATATACGGGGTTTTAGGGGAGCTTTACCTCTATCGGAATTTGGGAAACGGTAATTTTTCAACCGTTATTCATCCCATAGAGGCTTCGGGGACGATTGTCTGGGCAGATTATGATAACGACGGCCGTATAGATTTTATAGCGTGCGGCAGGAACAAGACTGCCATTTACAGGAATGCGGGAGACGGGATATTTACCGAGTCCGCCGGTTCTTTTCCTCCCTTGAGGCAGGCTTCGGCCGCCTGGGGCGATTATGACAGCGACGGCCTGCCTGATCTCGCGGTTACGGGCAGGCTGGAAAACAACAATCCGTTTACTGCCGTATACAGAAATGAGGGCAGCGGAATTTTTACACCCGTAGATATTCCATTTGCCAACCTTTTTGCCGGCTCTGTTGTATGGGGTGACATGAATAACGACGGGCTTCCCGATCTTGTCATAACAGGCAGGACCGCCGATGCTTATTCCTCAAATCCCATTGGAACTTACCCCCATGTGTCAATCATATACCTGAATTGCGGAGATGGTTCTTTCAAGAACGCTTTTGCAGAAATGCCCGGGGTTTCAGCCTCCGCTGATATAACATTCATCCAGTCTTTTGACAGCACGGTCTCTCTTTCTGACTACGATATGGACGGGGATCTGGATGTGTTTCTGTCCGGCACAAAAACTTATATGTTCACCTCTGATCCTTCACACATATACACGGGTATCCAAGAAAGCCATGTTGCCGATTCCAAAGGACTCCGGAGGCCAAATACTCCGCCGCAGCCTCCCGTAAATCTTCTTTATTCCCCCGGTTGGGAAGACGGAGCGGTGCAACTGACCTGGGATGCCGGAAACGATACGGAAACCCCTGCCGCCGGGCTTTATTATAACGTGAGGGTGGGGACTTCCCCTGGGACATCTGATATTTTCAGTTCCGTCAACGGGACGGTAACTCCCGGTTCAGTACCCCTCCAATCAAGAAAACTGCTTCTTGCGGGTTTGCCTGCGGGAACGTACTACTGGGCAGTTCAGACGATAGATGCAGGAAGAGCTCTTTCCGCCTGGAGCGATGAGAGCTCGTTTATAGTGAATGCCTACACGCGCAAATACAATCTTTACATTGATTCTGGACAACCCCATCTTGGGACTACAACTCCGGCTCCCGGTTTATATGCTTACAATACCGGTTCCGTGGTGGAAATTACCGCGGTTCCTTTTGGCGGCTATAAATTCAGCCACTGGTCCGGAGACGTTGAGACTCCCCTGTCGAACCCATCCTCTGTCGTGATGGACAGGGTTCGTACTGTCACGGCCCATTTTAAGCTTGCCTACGATATTTCTCCCCAGTGGGAACAGAAAACGTCCAATGCTCCATGGGGCGGCAGGCTTGAACACTCAACCGTTGTTTTCGATGGGAAAATCTGGGTGCTGGGGGGGAATTCAACTTTAGGAAGAATGAACGACGTGTGGTATTCGTCTGACGGGATATCATGGACCCGGGCAACCGAAAATGCCGGGTGGTCCAGGAGGTTTGCGCACTCCTCCTTTGTTTTCAACAACAGGATATGGGTGCTTGGAGGGTACGATTCCACAAATCAATACCTCAACGATGTGTGGTCTTCCTCCAACGGCGTTGACTGGACGCAGGAAGCTAACCCCGCACCGTGGGGTAAGAGATGTAATTTCAGCACGCTTGTTTTTGACGGGAAAATGTGGGTAATGGGAGGCAGTGGAAACGGTACCCTGTTTAACGACGTCTGGTGGTCTTCGGACGGGAAAAATTGGACGCAGGCAACAGGGTCTGCAGCATGGAACGCGAGAGAAGGTCTTGCTGCCGCGGTTTTTGACGGCAAGATATGGGTAATAGGGGGGTACCGGAATCCTGCCCAGTATGCAAGCGACGTATGGTATTCGACCGACGGTATTGTATGGATTTCCGCAACCCTTTCGGCAGCATGGGCACCCAGGAGGGATCACACCGCCCTTGTTGTTGACGGAAAACTGTGGATATTCGGGGGGATTTTCAGGGATGCTGCCACAGGCAACTGGGTTTCATGCAACGAGGTGTGGTATTCTTACGACGGAGTAAACTGGAGCCAATCTTCTTCAACCCCTGACTGGGCTGCCCGTTACGGTCACACGTCGGCTCTTTTCAACGGGCAACTGTGGGTTGTCGGAGGCGCCGGGGAATATGCCTACAACGATGCATGGTCGGCTCCGCCCAACCCAGGCTTCCCGGGTACTCTCATGTTGACACTCTCTGCAGGGGAAGGCGGAACAACAATGCCGCCAGCCGGTTATTACTATGACACTCCCGGCAAGGTTTTCCATCTGCAGGCGGTTCCTTCATACGGATACAGGTTCAAAGACTGGACGGGAAGCGTTTCCAGCCCGGCGTCGGAAGACACAACGGTTATCCTTGATGCCGACAAGACAGTAAAGGCCAATTTCGAGAAGATAACCGTTTACTCATTGACTCTTACTTTTTCTCCTTCCGGCAGCGGTTCCATATTACCCGTTGCGGGCACGTATTACTATCCTGCCGGCAGCGTTGTGCCGGTTGTGGCAACTCCTTCCTACAGGTTCGCTTTTTCACACTGGACCGGCGGAGCGGCCGATCCCGGCTCTCCTTCTACGACCGTTCTTCTTGACGGAAACAAGAGCATTGCGGCAAACTTCATTCCGGACCCGTTTGCCCATGCCGTTGCCATAGACGCCGGAGACAGCCATTCGGTGTTCCTGCAGGACGAAGGCACCGTGTGGACCTGGGGACTCAATTCCTCGGGACAGCTGGGAGACGGGACGTTTATATCTTCGCTCGCACCCCTTGTTTCGCCTGCCATGGAATCCGCAAAGGCGGTTTCCGCCGGCATTTCTCATACGGCGGCTCTCAAAAACGATGGGACGGTCTGGTCGTGGGGTTTTAATGCTTACGGCCAGCTTGGGACAAATTCTTTCTCTTCTTCCACCGGGCTGCCTGTGCAGGCATATAATCTTACAAATGTTATCGCTCTATCCTGCGGAGGATATTATACGGTTGCCCTTAAAAACGACGGGACGGTCTGGTCGTGGGGAAGAAATGATGCTTATCAGCTTGGCATGGGCTATGCAGGCGATGATTATTCGAGACCTGCTCCCGTCCAGGCGGTTGGCCCTTCCGGGCAGGGATATCTTGACGGCGTGACAGCCGTATCCGCCGGTTTTGCCCATACCCTTGCGCTCCGGCAGGACGGAAGTGTCTGGGCGTGGGGAAACAATACATGTGGCCAGCTCGGGAATGAAAACAGGACAAGCGTTTCTTATCCCGTGAAGGTAAAGGGGCTTGCCGGCATGAAAGGCATTTCGGGGGGCGGTACCGGAATTACAGGAGACCATTCTCTTGCCGTCGGGGATAATGGCAGCGTCTGGGCATGGGGAGACAACAGGAGCGGCCAGCTTGGAGATGGAAGCAATACAAGCAGGCTCCTTCCAGTCCGGGTGCATGGAACCGGCGGGGAAGGCTGGCTTGAGAATATCAGGCAGGTTGCCGCAGGCGGAAAACATTCCCTTGCGCTTGATTCCGGCGGAAACATATGGGCGTGGGGAGACAACACTTGCGGACAGCTGGGAGACGGTACGAATAATGACAGAAATACTCCTGTTCCTGTGACCGTAGTGACAGATGCTGTCTGCATCTCTGCGGGCTCCCGCCACAGCATGGCGCTCGACAGCGACGGAAAGGTCTGGGTGTGGGGATATGACGTAAACGGCCAGCTTGGAAACGGAACGGTTGTGGATACGAATGTCCCCGTTTGTTTGGACGGGATAGGGACCGGAGCGGTCTCCCGCATACTTACGGTGTCCGTAAACCCTTCGGCCAGCGGAACAACCGTGCCTTCCGGAACAAGGAAATACAGGAACGGTTCTCAAGCCGTTGTTACGGCGGCGGCGGGTGCAAGGTATCAATTCAGCCACTGGAGCGGGGACGCATCAGGAACCGAAACATCTCTTTCCGTGGACATGGACGGGAATAAAAACGTTACGGCAAACTTCTCTCTCATTCCCGGGATTGACTGCAGGCTGACGATGGTATGCAGTCCTGCAGGGGCGGGTTTTCTCGTTCCTTCCGAAGGCGAACACGAGTTTGATGTCGGCACAGTTGTGAATATAATTGCCGTACCCGGCTATCGGTATCGTTTTACAGGCTGGAGCGCCAATGTTGCCAATCCTTCCTCTGCCGAAACAAGCGTGGTTCTCGAAGGAGATACCACTGTTACGGCATATTTCGAAAAAACATCTTTTCAGGCGACTCCTTCCATATCGGCCGGAGGTCAGTTCAACCTTATCCTCAAGGAGAACGGCGGCGTATGGGCAACCGGGTATAATGGCAATAACGGGTCGCTCGGAATCAATTCCACGGTAAGCGATGCCTCAAACGTCCAGGTAAAAGGGCAAGGAGGAACGGGATATCTTTCCGGAGTGGTGAGTATTTCCGCAGGGGCCGTTCATTCTTCCGCAATCAGCTACGATGGTACTGTGTACGTATGGGGAGGCAACGGCCAGGGGCAGCTGGGTGATGGAACAAAAACCGCAAGACTTGCGCCTGTTAAGGTAAAGTCTCCCGACGGAACGGGAGAGCTTGCTGGGATAGTGTGCATTTCTGCCGGTTCGGGCCATAACGCGGCCGTGAAGATGGATGGGACTCTCTGGATGTGGGGGGGGAATAGTTATGGTCAGCTCGGAATTAATTCTACAGGCGAAAGTCTTTTTCCTGCACAGGTACGCGGGGAACTTGACAGGGGTTTCCTTACAGGGGCTAAATCGGTTGCCTGCGGTCCCGAGCATACCCTTGCCTTGCTCGGAGACGGCACAGTACTGGCATGGGGCAGAAACCACTACGGCCAGCTTGGAAACAATAGCATGGAAGACAGTCTTGTCCCGGTAAAGTCTCTCAATCTGAACAATATCATTTCAGTTGAAGCCAGTGACTACGCGTGGGGACCTCCTTTCTCCATGGCCCTTAAAAACGACGGGACGGTATGGGTCTGGGGAGGGGGCAGGGATGGGCTTTTTGGCAACGGAACTTCCGGAGAGGATGTTCTAAGTTCTACGCCCTTGCAGGTTCCCGGGCTGACCGGCGTCAAGGCCATTGCAGCAGGAGATTTTCACGCTCTCGCATTGAAGACCGACGGTACTGTCTGGGCTTGGGGTTCCAACTCGTTGGGGCAGTGCGGAGACGGCACGACGGACAACATAAGGACGACGCCGGTTCAGGTAAAGAACCCTGAAGGTACGGGGTATCTTACCGACGTTATAGCAATTTCCGCAGGGTATACCTATTCCATGGCGCTGAAGAGCAACGGAACAGTCTGGTACTGGGGAATGAACCAGTTCAACCTGTTCGGATCAGGAGGTTTCCTGAGAAATTCCCTGCCAGTTCAACACCCCAACTGCCAGGTGGATACATCGGTGGAAATGTTATATCTCACAATGGCGGTTCTGCCGGAAGGTGCGGGAACAACCGTACCCATTGAGAGTATCCATGCCTACAACCCGGGCTCGGTTGTCAACGTGCGCGCGCAGGCAAACACGGGTTTCGCTTTTTCCCACTGGAGCGAGGGTTCAACACCTTATTCAACAGACAGTACCGTTACGATGAATTCTTCTAAAACTGTTACGGCGTTTTTTGAAAAGGTGTATCCCAGCCCCGGAGATATAAACAGAGACGGATTCATCAATATTCAGGATGTTATACTGGGGCTTAGAATGACGGTCGGGCTGCCTATCACGATAGGTTTCGAATCCAAGGAATATCCTTATACAAGGGAGCGTACGTCCATTGCCGACATGAATAGTGACGGAGACATAAACATTGCCGATGCCATACTTATACTTAGGCTTTCTCTCGGGCTGAGCACGACCCTCCCGGATCCTTACACGCCGAGGCCCGTTGCCGGCCCGGAGACTGAAAGCGAGTCTGTCTCGGTCAACGTGCCTGCCGGGCAGGAAGGTGAAGGCAGTTTGAACGACGGTACGGGAGTTCTTGTACCTGCCGCCGGTCAGGGATATTCTTTCACTCTGGGGCGGATAACAAATTACGTGAATCCTGACGTGGACTTCGGCCTTGACCCTGGAGAAGGGCTCTCTCCCCAGACAAGCGGGAGCCTGAGAACCCTGTCAATCTTCTTTGACTCCGTCTTGTCGGAAACGGAAAAGCTCAGCATGATTCCCAGGATAACCATACCCAGGAAAGAGATAGGTTTCCTCAACCATGATACGGTAAATATCATGAGGATTTCCGAGCGTATCATAGACGGGAAGGTTGTTAAACAACATGGACTCCTGCCGGCTCATTTTGACGGTTTGGGCAATCTCGTTGCAAAGGACATATACCTTCCCAACGAGCTTCTCGCGGAAGAGACCCTGCCGGGGAAAACCAAGGAAGGCAACGCTCCCGTGTATATCAGTTACATCCCTCTCACTTTCCAGGGAACCATAAACTGGGTGCGCCCATGCCAGCTTGTACGCATGGTGCCCGATTCAAAGGCCGAGGGCAAGAGAAAACCTCTGACTGCCCTTACCGACAAGGAGAAGGAGTGGGAACTCAAAAAACCGATTAAGAATGTTATCGTCCTTGTTCACGGTCACAACGAGTCTGAGAAGACCGGCCTTGCAGGCCAGTTCGATAGGAACGCTCCCTTTCCGTGGGCAGTGGATTACAAGATGAATGTCTGGGAGCACATATACTCGGTATTCATCAAGGAGTACATGGAATTCAATTCCTGCACGGTCTTTTACGAATTCATATATCCCACATGGCGTCCTATTTTTGGGCACCTGGACGATGCTTTTGTGACACTGATCACGGGTGAACTGGAGAAACAGCTTTCATACAACGTTGAGGAAAAGGACAGCATGGCTTTCAACCTTTTTATCGTGGCCCACTCCATGGGCGGGGTTGTTTCCCGCGCCGGGATCATGAAGTTTCCCGAGGTGCTCGATGACCAGTTCAAGCATTTTGTTTCCTGGGGAAGCCCCCACAGGGGAGCCGCCATGTATTCCCTGAGGTACCAGATTACGAGTCCTGCATACAATGCCAAGACATGGAAAGGCTCCGCGTTGAGCAGTGCAATGAGTGCATACGTTTCAAGGTCAACCATAGACGCGCCCGGGATCATGGACCTGAGATGGACAAACGGACCTTTGTCCGACAGGCGTTACCTGAAGCTGGACCAGTACTTCGACATAGACGAGGATTACGCCTCCCAGGACGATGTTTACAACCTGAGGACCGGGTCACTCATATACAACAGGAGGCTTGAACAGCTCAACCAGGAAGACAACAGGGGCGCCAAATATACCCTCATGTACGGCATAACCCACCAGGGAATAGCAGCAAATAATATAGACGCAATGGGAATAGAAGAACTGTTGGGCGTTCTTCAGCTGGGAGAGATAGCCATAGGCGCCACAATAAACAGGTTCCTGGTGGACAATGGTTTCGGCAGTTATCT
>JAKPNC010000240.1 GCA_029548585.1 bacterium
ATGTGGTCAAGCACGTCGTTTATACCGCCCCGGCCGCCGATGAACTTCTGTATGGCGCAGATGCCGATGTATCCGCCGCTTTCCGCAACCGCCCTGATGAGGCTGTCGCTTTTGCACCGGCAATGGCTGTTAAGCGCCGCGCATGCGGAATGGCTTGCCACTACGGGCCTTGACGAAGCTTTAACCGCGTCAAACCCGGTCTGTTCCCCCGAATGGGCTATGTCCACCATGATTCCAATCCGGTTCATCTCCCTGACGGCTATCCTTCCGAAATCGCTAAGGCCTGCGTTTGCCGGTTCGCCGCATCCGTCCCCGAGCATGTTCCTCCTGTTGTATGTCAGGTGCATCATTCTTACTCCGAGCATGAAGAAGAGCTTGAGAAGGTGGAGTTCCTCTTCGGGGGATTGCCATCTCTGCATGAGGGGCACTCCGTTGGACATCATGTAGAGGCAGTGCCGGTTCTCTTTCTTCGCCCTTTCCATGTCTTCGGGTACCACGGCCTTGAAGACGAAATCGCTTTTCATGTCGGTTACGTGGGAGTACCTGGAGAGCCTCTCAAGGATAATAAGCGGGTCCTGTATCTCTTCGCCTGCGTTCTGGAAGATGCAGGTGATGCCGGACTGGTCGAATGCTTCCCTGTAAACCTCCCATTCCCCTTCATCCAGCAGGTAGTGTATTACCCTCATCTCAGCCCTGTAACTCTGCATCTCCCGGGGGGAAGCGTTCGTTTCCGCTTTTTTCAGAATGTAGGAAGGCGGCACCTCCGAGAGCGGTGAAAATCCGTAGGGTTCGCAGACGATGGATTCCCGGTGAAGGCCAAGCCCGTATTCCATGTCCCTCTTTGAAGGTTTGAGGGCGGCGAGAGCCGCTTCCCAATTGTCTTTATTTATTCTTACCATTTTTTCTCCTCCCTTCCTCTTCTTTGAGTAAAAGAGTTTTTTACCCGGCAAAGGATCGACTCTTTCGTTTCCATCCCGGGGCCGTCTTTTCGTTAATGATATATTTTACATTCAATATGAGGAAAACAAGAAAATATTTGCAGTAAAAGTTAACGGGATGTATCATAGAAAGACCGAAAAAGAGCATTTCTTGCCCGTGTAAACTTCTCTGGCGCATGGCTTTTCAATCTGCCGCCGTTAAGCGAAGGATTGAACCTGCCCGGGAGGGAAGCGCAGAGAATACGGGAAAGGAGAAAAGACAATGAGATGGAGCAGGTACTTTATGCCGACTTCGAAAGAAGCGCCCAGGGACGCCGAGACGATAAGCCACAAGCTCATGTCGAGGGCCGGCCTTATAGATAAAACCTCGTCGGGGGTGTATACATATCTCCCCGCGGGTTACAGGGTTTTGAGGAATGTGGAAGCCATCGTCAGGAGGGAGATGGACAGGACCGGCGCCATGGAGCTCCTGATGCCCGCCCTTCAGCCTTCATCTCTCTGGAAGGAGAGCGGAAGGCTGGACAAGATGGGTGACGAGATGATCCGCTTCACCGACAGGCATGACAGGCTCATGCTTTTCGGCCCGACCCACGAGGAGGTTATAACGGATATCGTGAGGAAATACTTCTCTTCCTGGAAACAGCTCCCTGTAACTTTATACCAGATCCAGACGAAGTTCAGGGATGAGATGAGGCCCCGTTTCGGGATAGTCCGTTCGAGGGAATTCCTCATGAAGGATGCATACAGTTTCGAGGTTGACCAACAGGGACTTGACGAGACCTACGGAAAAATGAGGGAAGCCTACTGCCGCATATTCACCGGTTGCGGCCTGACGTTTTCAATACAGCAGGCCGACTCCGGGGTGATAGGGGGCAAATTTTCAGAAGAGTTCGTTGCGCAGGGGGAATGCCCCGAGCTGGAAGTCGGACATATCTTCAAGCTGGGAACCCAGTACAGCGAGTCTATGAAGGCCTTTTTCCGGGACTCTTCGGGGACTGAAAAACCACTCATAATGGGATGTTACGGCATAGGCGTCAGCAGGATAGTGGCCGCCGCCATAGAAGGCAATCATGACCAGAAAGGCATATCGTGGCCGGTTTCCATTGCCCCATTCAAGGTATTGGTGATACCTTCCAACACCGAGAGCGGCCAGATATTGGAAACCGCTCAAGCCATTTACCAGTCATTGGGAAGCCGGGGCATATCCGCCATGCTGGACGACAGGAACCAGAGTGCAGGCATGAAATTCGCGGATGCAGATCTTTGCGGGTTCCCGGTATGGGTAATAGTTGGTAAAAAGGCGGCCGAAGGGAAGGTAGAGATAAGGATAAGGAAGGGAAGCGTCTCCAGCGACGTTGAGACAGGAAACGCCGCCAGGTGGGTCTGCGACTTCCTGGAAGCCAATGGCCAATCTTAAAAAAGTCATCAGGGAAGGGGTCTCTTTCGGATGGAGAGAGTTGATTCTTTCAACAGCAGTCTTCGCGTACCTCGCGGCATTCGGCCTTCTGAAAGAACCGGGACTGCAGGAAGGATTACTGCCTGCGGGTCTCCAGTTTTTTTTCATCCTGCTTGAAACATATCTTACAACCCTGGTTTACTCTTTCCTGAACGATTCCTTCGGAAGGGAAAAGATCCGGGCCGCCGATTCGGCCAGGAGGGGAGGCTTTTTCTTCGGAAGAGTTTTGCTTTACAAAGCGCTTGCCGGGTTTTTTGCCGTCCTGATGCTTGGCTTTGCATACGGGATGGTGGATCTCGTGAAAGCCGCAACTCCCGTCCGGGCAGGCCTGGTGATGTCCGCAACAATCTTTTGGCTGGTTTTACCGGCAGGCATGCTCGTTTTCACCTTGATGACCCCGCTGGTCATCGTGGTCAGGGATTTAAGGGTTGCCGGAGCCATGAGGGAAAGCTTCATATTTACAAGGAAACATCTTCTCCCCATGCTCCTTTTGACGCTCATGGTTTTGCCGGCATGGGTTTTTGCCTTTTTCCTTTTGAAGGTGTATAATGAGACGGTAGCAACTTTGTACTGGGTCACTCTCTACTTCATATCTTTTCTGGAGATCGTGACCGTGAAGCTTTTCGTCTTTTTTTACAGGATAAACTGTTTACCTGATTCTCCCGTTACCGGGGCAACAGGCAGCGGGAGTTGATAAAAAGGAGCTGAACATGGAAGATATGTTTGAAATCAGATGGCACGGAAGGGGAGGACAGGGGGCAAAGACGGCGGCCCTTCTTTTTGGAGATGCCGCCCTTTCCACAGGCAAGTACATACAGGCTTTCCCCGAATACGGACCCGAGAGGATGGGGGCCCCGGTCCAGTCATTCAACAGGATAAGCTCAAGTCCGATAAGGCTTCATTCGGGGATTGAAAATCCAGACGTTGTTCTCGTTCTTGATGTGACTCTTGTGGGCCAGGTCGATATCACCAGGGGTTTATGTCCGGAGAAAGGGATTCTGCTCATCAATACCCCGTTATCCCCCGAAGATATGAAGAAGAAGCTTGGCTTCGGCGGAAAGGTTTACACGGTTGACGCCTCTGCCATATCCACCGATACCATAGGGCGCAACATTCCCAATACGCCCATGATAGGCGCGCTTGTCAGGGTGACGGGAATAATCGAGATGGAAGCCCTTCTCGAAGATACGAGGAAAAAGCTGTCGGCCAAGTTCAGGAACAGGCCGGAGGTGGTAGAGGGAAACCTCCAGGCAATAAAGAGGGCGTACAGCGAGGTCAAGGGAGTGTAACCTGGAATTTCAGGGCGGCGGCCTTCATTGCCGCCAGGCAAAAAGAATACCCGGGTCAACGGGGCAAAGGAGAGTAAGTATGGAAGAAAAAAAAGCAACATGGAAGGAGCTTCCCGAGGGGGATATCCTGGAAGGCGGCTCTTCACTCAAGTTCAGGACGGGAAACTGGAGGACCTTAAAGCCGGTACATATTCCGGATAAATGCATCCACTGCCTTTTCTGCTGGATTTCGTGCCCCGATTCGGCGGTTGTCGTCAACAAGGAAACCGGCAAGGTGGAAGGCTTCAAATATGATTACTGCAAGGGATGCGGCATCTGCGCTTACGAATGTCCCAAGGATGCGATAAAAATGGTCAACGACCAGGAGGATTCGGAATGAAAAAGTTAGCCAGGGGCTTGGTAATCGTACTGGCGTTGTCGGGATGGGCCGCTTTTGGGATCAAGCATTTCTCCGCTTCAAGAGAGAAGGCATCCATGGCAAAGGAAATATCCCGTCTCGAATCCGAAGTTGATTCATACAGGTTCATAATGGATGATTTGGAAAAGAGTGCAAAAGGCATAAGCAGTATCGTGTCTAATCTTGAAAACCTTAAAACCAATCTTGAGAACATGAAGATAAAAATTGACAAGGGAGATGAAAAAGATGAAAGTGGCAAAAACCGGGAATGAAGCTTTTGCGGAAGCCATGCGCCAGATTAACCCTGATGTCGTGGCGGCTTATCCTATAACTCCTGCAACCGAGGTTGTACAGATCTTTTCGCAGTTCGTTGCCGACGGGCTGGTTAAAACGGAATTCGTTGCGGTGGAGAGCGAGCACAGTGCCATGAGCGCCTGCATAGGCGCCAGCGCCGCGGGCATCAGGGCCATGACGGGCACCTCCTCCCAGGGACTCGCCCTTATGTGGGAAATGCTCTACATAGCCTCCGGGCTGAGGCTTCCCATAGTAATGGCGATGGTCAACAGGACCCTCTCGGCTCCCATAAATATACACTGCGACCATTCTGATAGTTTCGGGGCCAGGGATGCGGGATGGATACAGATCTTTTCAGAGAACGTGCAGGAAGCTTATGACAACCTGATACAGTCCGTAAGGATAGCGGAACATCCGGATGTAAAGCTTCCTGTAATGGCTACGACCGACGGGTTTATACTGAGCCATTGCCTTGAGACTCTCGAGATGATTCCCGACGGCGATGTCCGTTCCTTCATAAAGGAATCTCCCGACAGGGAAGGGCTTATCAAGAGCCTTGTGAATAACAAGCCTATAACGATAGGGTCGCTTGACCTGCAGGACTATTATTTCGAGCACAAGAGGCAGTCGGCCC
>JAKPNC010000267.1 GCA_029548585.1 bacterium
CCTTTTCGAGCATGAACTCTGCCATCGTAAGGTCTTCGGGCTTGAGCCTTATGCCCACGCTAACCGTGGCATTGCCCTGCGGATCCATGTCTGCCAGCAGTACCCTCTCGCCCGTTTTCACCAGGGCGGCTGCAACGTTGACGCACAGGGTGGTTTTGCCCGTGCCTCCCTTCTGGTTCGAAAAGGATATTATTTTCATGTCACCAAGTATATTACAATAAAAACCGTCTTTTATCAATTAAGGACTCTTTATGTAGAAATATCAATGAGGCAACGGATTGGAAGAAAGCCCATGGATTTATCCCGCGTACCTTTCAAAAGAGGCATGGAAGGTCTTTTACCCGTCTGCCAAACCGAGAAGGGAAAGGGCGTTTTCCCGGAGAACCATCTTTTCAAGCCGGTCTCCCAGGGCCAGCTCCCTGAAAAGGCGAAGGGTATTCTCCTGGGATGTCCAGGGCGAATCGGTCCCGAAGAGCACGAGATCTTCAGGATGTTTCAGCAGTATGGCGGCCGCTTTCCGCTTTTCCATGAACTCCAGGGAGAATGATATCTCCATGTATATTCTTTTGCCGGCTACGAGTTCTTCGACCATCTCCCAGTCTTCCCACGCTCCCAGGTGCGTAAGGATAAGCCTGAGAGAGGGGAAGAGGCTTGTGATCTTCAGAATTCTTTCCGGGTCGGCTTTCCTGACCCTTTCGAAGGCGAAGTCGAAACCCGTGTGCATCACCAGCAGAAGGTTCTCGGATGAAGCCTTTTCGTATATCGGGAACATCCTGGCCTCGTCCATTTTGAAATCCTGGTAGTAGGGGTGCATCTTGATTCCTGAAAACCCTTCCCTCTTTATTATCCCGATCTTTCCGACTGCGTCCGGATCGGCGGGATGGACGGAAGGCAGGGGGATGATCCTGCCGGACCTTATTTTGCCGGACCATTCAAGAATGGATTTGAAGTGGGTGGGCCTTGTGGCGATTGAACATACGACGCTCTTCTCTATCCCGCAGGAGTCCATCGAGTCCAGGAGCGAAGAAAGCCTCCCGTCAAGGCGGGCAGGGATTCCCCCCTCCTTTTCGAGGGCGCTTATTGCCTGTCCCGCAAGCGAATCGGGAAAAGCGTGGGCGTGAAAATCTATTATGCCGCTCATTTTTTTAAAAGGTCGAATAATGCCTGGGCTATTATTATGTGTCCGGTATGGTTGGGGTGAACAGGTTCGCCGCAGAAGGTTTCTACCTCCCTGTACTTGAGGTGCTTCTGGAACGTATCATGTATCTTGACCAGCAGTGTTCCGTGGTCCCTGCTCATTTTCCAGACGATCTTCCTGTAATCTTCCAGCATCCCGAGTATCGCGCCCCTGTAAGAATCGGTGCGGTCGGTGCTTATGAAGAAAGGCTCTATGAGGATTATCCTGCATCCCGTTTTCGCTGACCTCTCCAGAAGGCTGTCGTACCTTTCCTGGAACCTTTCGGGCGTCAGGTTTTCCCACCCTTCCGTTTTCATGAAAGTTCTGTGTATGTCGTTTATGCCTACAAGGATGGAAAGCCAGTCAGGCTTGTGGTAAAGCATGTCGTCCGACCACCTTTTTTCAAGGTCCAGGATGGTGTTGCCCCCTATTCCCTTGTTGATTATCTCCACCTTGGTTTCCGGCATGTTTGCCACCATCATTTCGCTGAATATCTTAACGTACCCGTTTCCAAGCCTGCTAGGTTCGGTTCTCCTTACGCAGTCGGTTATGCTGTCTCCTATGAAAAGCGCCTTCTGACCGCTCTTTATCGAAAAAGCCATCCTCTTCCCCCTTTTTAATTTCCGGCAAGGTTTTTCTGCCGGTGAATCCGGCTGCCCGGGCATCATCCCGCGCAGGCATTTTTTGGAAGCCGCCATTTTTAAATTATAATAGATTGGACGCAACTGTCAACAGGTTTAGAATTAATCCGTTATCCGGACGCGGGGGTGAAAGACCTCAACATGGGAGGTTTGGCAGACATGTACAAGCTCGTTGCACTCGATCTCGACGGTACCCTGCTGGACGATAAGGGTCGGATATCAGCCAGGGATGTGAAGGCTCTTAATGCTTTCTCCCGCAAGGGGGGCATGGTTGTTCTCTCTTCCGGCAGGATGACCGGATGCGTGGAGCCTTTTGCCGGGCTTTTAGGGCTTGACTGCTCTGTCATATCTTACAATGGCGCAATGGTAAGGCTT
>JAKPNC010000044.1 GCA_029548585.1 bacterium
CTGGTTATCAGCCTCTCGAACTTCAGATTATGAAAATGGAGAAGAAGATCGAAGCAGGCGCAAGATTCTTTCAGACCCAGGCGGTCTATGATATAAGGTCTTTTGAGAATTTCATGAAAGAGACTTCCAGGTTTAATGTACCGGTACTCGCGGGCATAGTGCTTCTCAAATCCGCAGGCATGGCTAAATTCATGAATGAAAACGTTGCCGGCGTCAGCGTGCCGGAAAATTATATAAAGATGATGGCTTCAGCCGACAAGAAAGACAGGTCCAGGGTAAGCATACAGATAGCGGCGGAACTTATAAGGGGAATGAAGGACATGTGTTCGGGGATACACATGATGCCCCTCGGGTGGGACAGGCATGTTCCGGCGGTCCTGGAAGAGGCAGGATTCTGACTTCTTATATATCTGAGAAAAAGGGGAGGCCAAATGAAAAGAGTAAAGTCTTCTGTTGCCTTTATAATGCTCTCAGTTCTATGCCTGGGAGCGGAAAGCGGAGGGTACCGCCGGTGGTTGGAAAGAAGGGATACCCTCATGCAGGATAAAAGTGTTGCCAGGTATTACACTTTTGAAAATGTTGAAAATAGCAGGAGTCTTGTCAAGGACCTTGGAACAGACGGCGCCGATCTCACATTTGTGCCTTTCAGGGATGCCAAAACGGGGGAAGTGTTTGACGACCTCAAGGTGGTAGAAGGCAGGTGGCCGGAGAAGAAAGCCGTAAGGCTGGACAGGGGGTGGTACCAGGGTTTGCCTTCAGATATAAAGAATAAAGAGTTCACTGTGGAAATATGGTTCCGAAAGAATGGCCCGGGGAGCATTTTCCCTCGTGCGGGAAAGGGAGCTTATATCATTTCGGCGCCTGCGGGTTGGGGCGCAGGCTGGAGACTCATAACAGAGTATTCGCCGGCATGGCTGTCTTTTGACATCGGGATAGAAAAAAACAATGTCAGGGCAAAGAGCGATAAGATGTATTCCGACAATGTGTGGCACCATGCCGCCGCAACCTGGGACGGCAGGGAGATGAAGCTTTATGTTGACGGGACAATGGCTGCCTCGAAAGTATTCGCAGGGGAATATATCGCCAGCAAGGAACCTTTCAAAATCGGTTTTCGCAGCGGAGGTTCAATTATTCTCGACGTGGACGAAGCGGTCATATATAACAGGGTTTTAAGCGAAGATGAGATAGAGAAATCGGGCCGCGGGGTATCGGAGAAGGATATTTTCTCAAGGGCCGACGCTCTCATCGGTAAAGGAGAGTACAAGTCTGCCCGGGCGGAATATGAAAAGCTTAAGGGTCTGACCAATTACGGAAGGGAGCTTGCGCTCTTTAACATGGCGGAAAGCTACCGTATGGAGAAAGATTATGCAAATGCGCATAAAACCTACAACGAAATAATGAATCTTGATAAACTGACAGATTACTACCGCATCTATTGCATGTTCCTCCAGGCGGAGGTTTATCTCGAGCAGAAAGATTACGTCAATGGAAGAAAACTTTATGAAACCATAACAAAAACTAAGGGTGCGCTTGAAGACCACCTCTTCAGGGCCCGGTTGAAAACGGCAGATACATACAGGATGGAAAGGAATCATTCCCGGGCAAGAAGCATATATGAAAGCCTTCTGAAAAAAGAGGAATCCTCGGCCTACCCGCATGAAGG
>JAKPNC010000067.1 GCA_029548585.1 bacterium
GCCTCTTGCCCAGATAACCTTTCAGACGCGTTTTCTCTTACAGGGCAATTCTAAAAAGGAACGCATTGCAGATACTCGTACCTTAAACGGCTGGAAGTCTTTTTACAACAAGGGATACGCTCCTTACCTTGAAGGGATGGAAACATCCTTCATTGCCGTAGGTCCTGGGGAAAAGGTTGACGGGAAGCTGTATCCCTGGGGATGGGAAAAAGAGGGGTTTGACGATACCGGCTGGTCAGAGGTGAAGGAATCTTTACCAAGGGCTTTGCCGCGGGAGGATAGAACTTGGGGAAGCGTCTCCTACCTTGTTCCGCGCCCCATACCGTTAATGGTTAAGGAAAGAGGATTTTTCAATAAAGCGGTTTTAAGCGACGGGATTGAAGTCCCTGACGGTTTCATATGCGGGAGAGAAGAAATGGAGATACCCGCTGAAAGCAGAGTTTCTTTAATACTTGACAATGGAGTTCTCACAACCGCATATCCGGAGATGGAAGTAAGCGGAGGGAAAGGCTCTTCCGTAATCGTATGTTATGCGGAATCGCTGAACAAGAGCGGGGAAAAGGGGAATCGCAACGAAATTGAGGGGAAAACAATCAACGGCCTTAGTGATTGTTTTATGCCGGACGGCGGAGAAGGCAGGGTATTCAATTCTCTCTGGTGGCGTGCTTTTCGTTATGTGCAGGTAAAAATCGCCACCGGCCGGGAGCCTCTGCGCATAAAAAAGTTTTCCTTCTTATACACAGGATATCCTTTCATAGAAAAAGGAAGCTTTAAAAGCAATGACGCTGAATTAAAAAAGATATGGGATGCCGGATGGCGTACCGCCAGGCTCTGCGCACATGAAACATACATGGATTGTCCCTACTATGAGCAGCTGCAGTATATCGGCGATACCCGCATTCAGGCGCTTATTTCACTCTATGTCAGCGGAGACGACAGGCTGATGAAGAAAGCCATCAGGCAGTTTAACGATTCCCGCTTGCCGGACGGTTTGACGTTAAGCCAGTATCCCTCTTTTTACCTTCAGGTGATACCGCCGTTTTCCCTCATCTGGATAAACATGCTGAACGACTACTACCGGTTCAGGGATGACCCGTCCTTCATCAGGGAGATGCTCCCCGGCGTCCGGGCCGTCCTGCGCTGGTTTGAAGAAAAGCTGGATGCGAAAACAGGCCTTTTGGGCCCTTTGCCCTGGTGGAATTTTGTTGACTGGGCGAGAAAAAAGTACAGGTCGGGAGTTCCGCCCGGAACCAGAGAGGGAAATTCTTCAGTTATAACCCTGCTTTTAATAAATTCTCTCCTTGATGCTTCGGATATGGAAGCGGCTGTCGGGGATTCCTCCAATGCCAAGCGTTATAAAAAGCTTGCGGACAGGATTAAGAAAGCCGTTGTTGAAAACTGCGGGGATGAAAGAAAAGGATTGCTGGCTGATACCCCTGCGAAAAAATGTTTCAGCCAGCATGCCAATGTCCTTGCAGTTCTCACCGGCACGCTTCCGCGCGGAAAACATCAGGCAATTATGAAAAAAGTTCTTGAGGCCCGCTCCCTGATGCAGTGTACTTATTATTTCCAGTTTTATCTCCACGCGGCATTGAAAAAGGCAGGTATGGGAGATCTGTATGTTTCACTGCTGAAGCCGTGGAGGAATATGCTGGCGATGGGGCTTACCACTTTTGCCGAGACTCCTGAGCCGACGCGTTCGGACTGCCACGCATGGAGCGCGCATCCGAATGTCAACCTGCTTGCCATTGTCTGCGGCATATCCCCGGCAGAGCCGGGCTTCAGGTCAGTAAAGATTGAACCGAGTCTCGGGCCTCTTGAGCAGGTTGAAGGCAGTATGCCTCATCCTGCCGGAATGATAAAAGTTAAGATTAAGAAA
>JAKPNC010000072.1 GCA_029548585.1 bacterium
CGTAATTACCCTGCAGGGACTTGCCGGGAAAAACAAATACACGGCATCCTTCAATGCGGGGGAAACCAGTGCAAGCGTACGCAATTCCGCGCTTAAATACCTCTGGGCGCGCCACCGCATTGCTCTGCTGGACGACTATAATATGGTGGACAAAAATGACGAACGGGTAAAAGAGGTGACACAGCTGGGTCTCAGGTACAACCTGCTGACCGCCTATACTTCATTCATAGCCGTCGACAACCAGGTCCGCCGGGACCCGGACGGCAAACTGGTTACGGTGAAACAGGCTCTGCCGCTTCCGGAAGGTGTTCCCAACACTGCAATCGGATTTGAGGTTCCAGGACTTGGAGGCGTAGTGAACGTAAAAGTCGGAGGAGCGATAGGAGTGGCAGCCATGGGGCCCGTGTTCGGCAAACCTGTTACCCAAACACCTGAAATCAAGCCGATAATTCTGGGACTGCTTGTCTCGGACAGCCCGGAATTGCCCGCGGAAATCCTTAAGAAGCTGATTGAAGATAAGCTCGGTGGGATGAAGGAATACGTGGAGACACTGAAGCGTGAAAATCCCGGAACAAAAGGCAAGATCGTTATGAAAATAGTTATTGAACGGACAGGACGGGTTGTCTCGGTGAAGATAGAGAAGAATGAACTGAACAAAACGATAGGAGAGTCATTGAGGGCTCAGATGAAGAAATGGACGTTCACCGGGATATCCGTCAATAAGTCTGTTACCGTAGACGTACCGTTGACTATATCATTATGAAGCGTTTACTCTGGGCGACAGCGGCCGTCGCGGTTCTTGCGGCAATAATCGCATTACATTATCTGCCGGGGAAAAGGAGCCGGAAGGAAAATGAGAAGATTCCCAAGCGGCCCAGGGAAAGCGTCGTTTTCATAATGGGCGAAGATTCCGGAAACGGGAATCCTTTCTATTCAAAAGCCGAAGATTACTACAGGCACAACACAACATATCTGGTAACCACCTGTCGTTCGCTGTCTGAAATCATTGATTACCTTGTAAAGGGCTCTTACGACAACCGCACTCCATGGGGTAGTGTCAGGATAGTAGTTCACGGCAACGAGTGGACAGGACTCGGAATACCCGTTGTCCCCGGAGGTGAACGCGCAAGCGCGGAAAACATCATCGGGGCGCTGGACAGTGAAATGTTGAAGCCGCTGCCTTATGGAACAGCCGACGCCTCCACGGAAATCAGGCTGCTTGGATGCGGTCTGGGAAGAAACACCGACCTTACGGCAGCGATAAACAGGCTCTTCGGAGGCAGCAGGGATATACCTCACAGGCCCGCAATATACACCTCCCGGTATTTCATGGTGTATGAAACCGTTTGGTCAGGAAACGAGAAGACCTGCAGGGAATATCCGGCTGACTTCTGGTACGCTTTTTACCGGAAAGGGTATTACCCGGGCGATATTCGGATTGCAAGTCAGTTGCGCCGGAGGTATCCGGATGAAAATATAGCATGGCGTGAGGCAATTGACCGGGAAAATCCGAGGTGGCGCGGAGACACCTTTCACCGCACCTTCAACATCCCTGCGGAATGGACTGTTACTTACTCAGAACCCGGCATGCGCCCTGCCCTGCCGGACAGAGACAGCGAGAAAGCTTGGATTGATGGGCAGAAGGAACTGAAGGAATATCTTGGTAAAACGGGTATACCCTTCGACTGTTTCGAATGGAAAACCAGGCATATAAATGTCCAAGACGACAGCGGAACTGTAATACCCGCTATCAAAGCAAGGGGAGACTGCACCGTAATTTGCATCCTGAGAGACCTCTCCCGGGCCGGTATTGACAATTAAGTGTCCTGGCTGATATTAGGCTTTCGGAATACCGGCAGGCCCTGCCCAATTCTTTCATCCTGCCCGTTGACTTTCCGTTAAAAAAGGTTAACCTATAATAAACGAAATGAAAAAAACAATTATCATACAGGGAAGTCCCAGGCGAAACGGCAACACGGAAAGGGCCTGCAGGTATATCAACGAAGGAATTGCCGGACAATTTTCAGTCACCCTGCTGAATCTATACGAAAAGCATGTCGAAAGATGCAGGGGATGCCGCATTTGTATGAAAAATAAAGGTTGTGCGATAACGAACGACGATTTTGCTTCCCTGTGGTCAAAAATAATAGAGTCCGATGTAATTCTCCAGGCGGCTCCGGTCTACTGGTATTCCCCTCCCGGGTTGATGAAGGATTTTATTGACAGGACCCATGCGGTTCTTCCCATAAGAGATTGCCTCGCAGGCAAAACGGGTTTTATTGTTACCGTGGCCGCGGATGCAGGTTTTGAATATTCCGAAAGGATAATGGCTTCATGGATAGAATACTACGGGGGAACCGTCGATAAAAAAATCCGTCTCTGGGCAAGAGAATCGGATGATCTTGAAAAACTTCCTTCCAATATTTCCGCAATGGATGAGATGATTGAAACCCTGAAACAGGTGGGGTAATTTTACCAGTTTACAGGCATATGGATGTAAAACGGAAGCTTGAGGAAATAACAAAAAAAGGGGGGGGACAATGGAAACTTTATGGACGCTGGTTTCGATTGCAGTTTTTATCTTTCTGCTGGGAATCAAGATAGTAAGACCCACACACCGGGGACTGGTTGAAAGACTGGGAAAGTATAACCGTTTCGCCGGTCCGGGTTTTCACTGGGTAATGCCTGTTATTGAACAGATATACCGCATAAATATCACAGAACAGATGGTCGATGCGGAACCGCAGGAGATAATAACCAACGATAACCTGAACGCGAGGGTGGACGCGCAGGTCTATTTCAAGGTCAAGATTGACGCTGAAAACGTTAAGAGGTGCCAGTATAATGTAAACAATTACCAGTGGCAGATAGTCAACCTGGCAAGAACAACTCTCAGAAATATCATAGGCACGCTTACCCTTAAATCCGCCAACAGCGAAAGAGGAAAAATAAATGCCGATTTGCATAAAACGCTTATGGACGAAACGGCGAACTGGGGTATAGAAATCGTCCGAACGGAACTGAAAGAAATATCCCCTCCCCCGGATGTCCAGGAAACCATGAACAAGGTTGTGAAGGCAGAAAATGAGAAGATTGCAGCGATAGACTTTGCCACGGCTACGGAAACAACCGCAGACGGTCAGAAGAGGGCACAGATAAAGAACGCCGAGGGTATAAAACAGGCGAGGATACTGCAGGCGCAAGGAGAAGCCGAAGCCATAAGGCTGGTAAACGAGGCGGCGGAGAAATATTTTGTGGGCAACGCCCAGATACTGAGGAAAATACAGGCCGTGGAAACCGCCCTCGAGGAGAACGCGAAAATAGTCATTCCTCCCAACACGGAATTAATCAATGTGATAGGAGAAATGGCCGGCATACTTCCCTTATCAAGAAAGCAGAAAGAATAATAGCCAGACCCTAAAAACGGAGAAAACAGGATGAGATACTTTTCAATCAAGGATTTGACGGGACTGGGAACGAGACTGCTGGTCAGCCGAGGGGTTCCGACAAAGAACGCCAGGCGCGCGGCCGAATCGGCGGTGCTCAACGAAGCCGCGGGAGTGAATACCCACGGAATAACACAGTTTTTCTACTTTGACGAGAACGTGGGCACGGCAATCAAGCCTGAAGCTGAACCATACCTGGTTTCTGAGAAAGCCGCCGTAGCGCTGGTTGACGGGAACCATGCTCTGGCACAGCTGGCGATTGACCTGGCTTCCGGCATAGCCGTTAAAAAGGCATTGAAATACGGGGTAAGCTCCGTCTGCGTCCGCAACATTTCCTGGGTTGCCGGCATTGGGGTAAAACTTATCCCCCTGGTGGAAAAGGGATTTTTCGCGGAGTTCTGGGCAGGCTCCTGCTTCAAGTACGTGGCGCCTTTCGGGGGCATGGAGGCAAGGCTGGGAACAAACCCGATAGGTTTCGGCTTTCCCGTTCCTGGACGGCCTCCCGTTATAGTTGACATTTCCACCTCTGCGATAGCCAGGGGCAAGATACCCCTGCTCAGAAAAGCCGGAATCAAAACGCCTGAAAAAATATTCCTCAACTCAAGAGGGATGCCCGTAAACGACCCTTCAAAGCTCGGTGCGAAAGGGACGCTTCTGCCAATGGGAGGAGAACATTACGGATACAAGGGATTCGGCCTTTCACTTTGGGTAGAGGCTCTTGCGCTCATGTCGGGCAACAGGTATGCTCCCGAAAGGGTGACGGGGGAATCTTTTACCATCACACTGACTGATCCACGGGCATTCGGGGAAATGAAGAGCTACGAAAAGGAGATGAAGGAGTTCGCAAGGCTTCTCAGGGAAGGGAAGAAAAGGCCGGGAGCAAAAGAGATACGCCTGCCAGGGGAAAGAACATGGGCGGCCCTGAAAGAAAGCAGAAAGAATGGAGTGCCCCTGTCAGAAGAAACCGTTACCAGGCTTGAAGAGATGGCGTCAAGAAACGGGATAAAACCCCTGGGGAAATGATCAGATTTTTGTAGCGGTGCGATTTATCGCACTTTAACCGTCGCATGAATGCTTGTTCGCCGAAGTTTTAACGTAGGAGGGCGACCATTACAAAAAGAATAAATTTGATACCCCCTCACCCTTCTTGCCCTATGGGCTTCGGTCAACGGGCTCACTGACTCGCCCTTTGTGCTATACGGTGCTCATTACTCTTCGCACCAGCACCCCTCTCCCCATTGGGTAGAGGGGAAATAAACAATGAGCTCCTGAAACAAGTTCAGGATGACAGGAAGAGAGATTGCCGGCACAACAGCCTCGCAATGACAAGGAGAGGAGATAAAATAATGGGAAAAGGATATTCTGAGAAACTATCCAGGCCCGCATACGAGAACCTTGGAGAACTCGAAAACCTTGAGCCGCTTTTCCCGGAAGGCACGGAAGAAAGCCTTGAGAATTGGAATTTATTGAGGGGAAAACTGCTCGGCCGGTGGAAAAAAATTCTCGGCAGTCCTTCCTTTTCCGATTTCAGCAAAGAGGTTGAACAGGTTGATGCCTTTGAAGAGCCTGATTTTTACGGGAAGGTTTACAGGCAACCCACTGGTCCGGTAACAAAACAGCTGCTCCTGCTGATGGAACCGAAAAACGCACCGGTTTCCCCGAGACCCGGGGCAATCGTTCCCTATTATCATCCCGATGAAATGGCCGGATACAACCTGAAGGAGCATAAGCTGATCCTTGAGCGGAAGAACGTACAGTTCGGCCTGCACCTCGTACGGCAGGGGTACGTGGTTGTCTGCCATGAAGCTTTTCCATACAACACTGTTCCCGATCCTGAAAGCAATGAAGGATTTGCATGGTGGAAGGCCGCCTCAAAAAAACTTCTTGAAGACAACCCCGGATGGACAGGTATAGGCAAACTCATATGGGACACGAGGCTTGCCACGGATTTCCTGCTTAACCGCAATGACATTGACAAGGAACATATTGTTATCATAGGACATTCCCTCGGAGGAAAGATGGCTTTCTGCACGGGATGTCTTGATACAAGAATTAAGGCTATCATAGCCTCGGATTTCGGTATCGGTTGGAAGTTCACCAACTGGGACACTGAATGGTATTATGGAAAACAGATATACGAAAAAGGATTTACTCTTGCCCACCATCAGCTTCTTGCTCTTCACGCCCCGCGTTCTTTCCTTCTCATAGGAGGTTTTGCCGACAGGCCTGCCAGCTGGCAGTACATAAACGAGGCGAAAAAGGTCTACCGGCTTTACGGCAGAGAAAACGCCGTAGGTTTTTTTGACCATGCATCGGGACACCAGCCTACGGAAGAATCCGTCAGGACTGCTTACAAATGGCTTGCGGAACAGTTTGGCCTGCCTGAAAAGAAATGGGAGTTTTAGGGTAGGTAAAAATTACGCAAAGGGTCCCCCGGCTTCCCCAGAACGTTCACTGCCATAAAAGCTCACTGAAGCTGCGGAGGTCTTTCAAGCTTGGCTTCCATCCTTTCATCTTATGTCAATGATACTTTGGTGGATTCCCACAAGAGGGAGGGAAACAGAAGAAAGACCCCCTCACCCTCCCCTCTCCCCCAAGGGTAGAGGGTGAAAAGAATGTAGAAGCACAGGGGGATTCCAGGGATAGAGGAGGAAAAGAGAGATTCTTAATCCTTCCAGGGTAAACAAAGAATCCCAGGATGACAAAAAACAGATTGCCCTTTCTCCCTGTTACTTCTTCTTGCCTGCCGGACACTCAACAAAACATTTTTCCACTATCGTCTTGTAATATGGCCTCTGAAGCCTGTCCGAATTTTCCATGGCTTTGCAAACTGCCTCCGGCGTTATTTTGCCGGGAACGGGGAAATCCGTCTGAGAACCGATGTACCCCGGTCCTGCTTCTCTCATGAAACCGTACTTGCATGCCCAGTCGCACCTGAGCCTGTCATTTTTGCCCCAGCTGAATGTTTTGCCTTTGACAGATATTGAAACGGATTCTTTCTGCGAAATTGCCTGCGAAGGACAGGCTTTCACGCAACTGTGGCATTTCTGGCAGAGCTGAGGCCCGTCATACAGGCTATCGAAGGCAAGGGGCGCGTCTGTAACGAGAGCGGCGAAAATCTGCCTGGGACCGTACTGGGGGGTGAGAACCTGCCCGTTCCAGCCGATTTCTCCAAGACCCGCGGCGACGGCGGCAAAACGGTTTGCCGTAAGGAAATGGGAATCAGTGTTTGAAAGAGGTATCAGCGCAACCCTGTATCCCATGGAGCATATCAGTTTTGCGGTTTGTGAAAGCATTTTCATTAACTCG
>JAKPNC010000082.1 GCA_029548585.1 bacterium
AAAGACCTTCCCTCTGCCTTCTCGATATCCCGGAGAAAAGAAAGCAGACCCCGGGGAGAGAGGAAGGTCGTGCATTCAACAACCCCGTTGAGGAATGTGCCTCCCCTTGCGTTTTCAGCCGGGATTGAAGAGAAGAAGGCAGATATCCTGGTTATAGGGGCATTTAGATCAAGATGCTTAAGAGCCCTTATGATATGCCTCTTCCTGTCGCCCTTGTTGCTCCCGACTCCTATGTATACCCTGGCCATTATCCTGAAAATGCCTCCATGAAGAGCCTGCCCTTTTTAATGTGCCGGCCTGGCCTCGGGGGAGAAGGGGAACCGTTGGAAGAAAGGCAGTAAATCCCCCATTCGTTTTTAACCGGGCTGTTCCTTCCGGAAAAGGAATCAAGGATGAATAAGATTCTGAAATCTTCCCCTTCAGCGGTGTCTGTCATATGGCCGAGCAAATCCCTGTCTAACCTTTCGAACCTCTTGAGCCAGATCGAATGATTTTCTTCCGGCTCAAGAGAGTTGATTGCCCATAGAAAACTTTCCCCGCCATACATCGATATGTCGCTTATCTCTTGAAAACCCAGGATCTCCGCCGTTCCCTTCAGACCGTTCTCCGTGGACAGGCAGAGAGTCCGTTTTCCTATACGGTCGGAGAATGAAACCACCTGCCTTTTTTGCCCCATACCCCAGAGCCACAAAATATTTCCGGAAGGTTCCGACAGGTCCTCCCTGACCATGTTTATGGGGTGACCGGGAAGAACCCCGGCAGAATTAAGAATTATTGAGTTTATCTCGCTGAATTCCCTCTCCGTGTGCAGGATATCCCTGAACCTCCTGTTAACCAGGCTGCCCGGAAACGGGATATCTTTCATGGGCAGGCCTTTTTGGAACCAGATAATAGCCTCCCCTCCTTTAACTCTGAACCTGAACCTATCATCGTCAGGGATTACAGAACGGAGGAGCCCGTTGATTTCCCTGTCGGTAAGCTTCAGGTCAGCCTCTATTATCCTTCCGTCTGCAGATGAAACGAAACCTGCAAGGAAAAACGTTCCGGAGGTTTCGTTGAAAGAATGATTTTCGAGGCTTCTTATGTAGGACTCGCCGGGAAAATCCGAGACGTCTCCGAAAAGGCCGAAATAAGCCTTCTCGAAAGTCCTGCCCAGCCTTATATACCCCCATCTTCCCTTATCCGTTAATTTTTTAAAATTGGGTACGTCGGCATAATCGAAAAGGGGCTTGCCCCGGAATTTTTCCTTCAGCAGCCGGCCGTATCCGTGAAGGGTGATAACCAGGTTTTTCATTTTATTTTTCCGAACATCCCGTCAAGATGTTTCAGGAGACGCCTTGAATCAAATATATCGGCGAGTTCCTCCATGGAAAGATGTTTTCCTATGACCGGGTCATCCTTTACCAGCGAAGGGAAATCCCTGTTGTCCCTTATTGCTTCAAAGGCCTTATCCTGTACCATCCCGTAAGCCTCCTTCCTGGAAAGCCCCTTCATGACAAGCTTGTTAAGAAGAGCCTGGGAAAAAAAGACCCTGCCGTTCATCTCCATGTCTTTCACCAGTTTTTCCCGGGATACATCGAGACCCTTTATGACCCTGTTGAGAAGGTGCAGAAGGTAGTCGAGAAGTATCGTTGATTCGGGGAAAATGATCCTTTCGGCGGAAGAATGGCTTATATCCCTTTCGTGCCAGAGAGGGACGTTTTCCAGTGAAACGCCGGCATTCTTCCTGATTACCCTTGAAAGCCCGCAGATCCTTTCGCTGAGTATCGGGTTCCTCTTGTGGGGCATTGCGGAAGAGCCTTTCTGCCCCTTTCCGAAAGGTTCGGCCATTTCGGAGATCTCTGTCTGCTGCAGCAATCTGACCTGCAGGGCGACCTTTTCGCATGAAGCCGCAACCATCCCCAGGACGGAGAGAAAAAATGAATGCCGGTCTCTCGATATTACCTGGGTTGCAAATATCTCCCTTTCCAGGGAAAATTTACCGCACACGTATTCCTCCACCCTCGGATCAACGTTCGAAAAGGTCCCGACGGCCCCCGAAAGCTTCCCGACGCTTATTTCCCTTACGGCCGCCTCCATCCTTTCAACATTCCTGAGAAACTCGCAGTGCCACCCGGCGAACTTGAATCCAAGGGTTACAGGCTCGGCATGTATGCCGTGGGTCCTGCCTATCATGACCGTGTCCCTGAACTCCATCGCCTTCTCCCTCAGGGAGGCCGCAACCATTTTTATGTCCTCAAGGAGAAGGTTTCCCGCTTCCCTGAGCTGGAGCGCCAGCGAAGTATCCAGTATGTCAGAGGATGTCAGCCCGTAATGTATGTATCTGCCGAACCTGCCTGCGGTTTCGCTTACCTGTTCAACAAATGCGATTACATCGTGCCCTGTAACCTTCTCTATCTGGTTTATCTTCCCGATGTCAAGCCTAGCATTCTTACAAACCTCATCGGCGGCTTCCGCCGGTATTATCCCTATCCTGCCCCAGCCCTCGAGAGACGCAATCTCTATATCGAGCCATTTTTTGAACCTGTTTTCATCGCTCCATACCCGGGCCATTTCCGGTCTCGTGTATCTCGGTATCATCACTCCTCCCTTATGCCTCGAGGAATAACCGGCTTATCTTCTCAGCCGTTTTAACCTCGTCCTCGATCTCTATCCACGTGCCTTCTTCTTTCCTGAACCAGGTAAGCTGTTTGCGTGCATATACCCTGGTCTTCCTCTTCACGGTTTCCTTCAATTCCTCCAGTCCGCATTTTCCCGCAAGGAAATCAAGGATTTCCGGATATCCTATCGGAGCCTTGTGGAGAAGGGCCTTCTCCAGCCCTTCTTCCTTGAGCCTGCGAACCTCGTCTATCCAGCCGGACCTGAACATTTCTTCAACCCTCAGGTCTATCTTATTATACATTACTTCCCTCTTTCTTGTAAGGATAAAATAAACGGGCGTGCCCGCTTTAAGTATGGAATCTTCCGGCCTCACCGTATGCCAGAAACTTATCGGTTTTCCAGTAAGCATGAATACCTCGAGCGCCCTCGATATCCTCTTCCGGTCATTCTTATGTATTCTCGAGGCCGCTTCCGGGTCCGCCGAATTCAACCCGAAGTAAAGATCCGGAGTGCTCTTTTCTGCCAGTATCTTCCTGGCTTCCCTTTTCTTTTCCTCATCTACAGGAGGCATTGTAAAAACACCCCTGAGAAGGCTCCTCAGGTAAAGCCCGCTGCCTCCTGCAACCACGGGCACACGGCCGCCTTCGAGTATCTGCCCTGCGATGGATACCGCTTTCCTTACAAACGAGCTTACATCAAAACTTTCGGCCAGAGATATGCAGTCAACGAGATGGTGGACAACCCTGCTCCTCATTTCCGGCGAAACCTTGTCCGTTCCTATGCAGGTTTCCCTGTAAAACTGCATGCTGTCAGCCGATATTATCTCTCCGTCCAGCCGGATGGCAGCTTCAAAGGCAACCTTCGACTTGCCTATACCCGTAGGTCCTCCGATTACAAGGATCTTTGATATTTCTTTCTTTTTCATAATATAATACAATAACATAAACGGGGTAACATGGATAAATACTTGAAACATGCCGGATTGTCCGGCGATAGCGGGAAGGGGAAAAAACTGGTCCGGATCCTTGAAAGATACCGGCAGGAACATGTATTGGAACATATTGGCAGACTCTCCGGCCGTAAGAAGGACAGGTTCATAAAAGAAGCTTCGGCTCTTGACCTTAAACTCGTCCTGGACCTCTATTCTGAAATATCCCGGGGCAGGCCGTCAAGGCCGGGATACGCCAGGATAGACCCCCCGCGGGTATACAGACCCACTGAACCCGGCGTGAACGGAATGTTGTACGGGATGGGAGAAACATCAATAGGAAAAGGTGAAAACGGGGTATTGATTGTCGCCGGAGGCCAGGCAACAAGGCTCAGGTACCCTTATCCGAAAGGTATGTATCCGGTAACGCCCGTAAAAAAGAAATCCCTTTTCATGCTGCTCTCAGAAAAGGTCCGGGCTGTTTCCTTGCGTTACGGTGCGGATATACCCCTTCTCATAATGACCAACCCCGAAAGTGATATCCTTGTAAAGCGCTATTTTGAAAAAAACGGTTTCTTCGGACTCGGCAGAAAAAACGTTCTTTTCTTCCAGCAGGAACTACTGCCTTCGGTTTCCCCGGGAGGAAAACTGGTTATAAGGGAAGACGGCCTGCTCGCGTCAAGCCCCGACGGCCACGGAGGCTGCCTGAAAGCGGCATTTAAATCGGGCGTTGCAGGCAAGCTGAAGGAAAGAGGAATAAGGAGGTTATTTTACTGTCACGTAGACAATCCTCTTGTAAAAGTTCTCGATCCGCTCTTTTTGGGGTACCACCTCAGGAGCGAAGCGGATTTTTCTCTCAAGACCGTCAGGAAGAGGCCGGGGGAAAAGGTCGGCACGTTTCTTTATGCTGATGGAAAGGCAGCCGTCGTGGAGTACATTGAACTGAACGAGGTCCTGGATGAAAGGGGAAGCAGCCATGCTGTGGAAGCATTCGACAGCGGCAGCATCGGAGTACACCTGATTGAATTATCATTCATGGAATCCCTCTTCTTCAAAAGCGGCGGCCTTCCTTACCACCGGCAGGAAAAAGAACTTCAGGTCGAGGGAGGCAAAAGGATCGGGATATGGAAATTCGAGACCTTCATATTCGATGCAATCCCATTTGCAGGGAAGGTTTCATGCATGGAGACTTCAAGGGAGGAGGAATTTGCCCCCCTTAAGAATTTCTCAGGAATGGATTCTCCCCGAGATGTCAGGGAGGCGATGTCGTCACTCCACAGGAAATGGCTTACCTCGGCAGGGATCAGGGTGAAGGAAAAAACGGAGGTCGAAATAAGCCCGCTCTTCGCCCTGGATGAAAGTGATTTCGCAAGAAAGATGAAAGGCAGAAAGCTTCTTCTACAGGGGAAATCCCTTTACATAGAATAATTCCCGGGTTAAGATGTTGCGCCTTTTTTCCCGGTTTTCCGCTCCATTTCAAGAAGCTGCCTTCCGTATTCGAATCCCGCAACGGCAACAGGATCGTCCGACCTCACACTTCTGCTCCTGAGCCTGTCCTCGTTGTAAAAGTCCCTTTTTTCCATCATGGTGAGGAATCTCTTCCTGAAATCGTCGAAGCTGTCACCGTAAATGTGGTAAGAATCTGTTATATCTGTGTACTGGCCGGCCGTGACACTGACACCAGACCTTTCCGATATCCTTTCCGCCATGAATTTCTGGAGACATGTAAGCCCGAATATGTTCATGAAAGCCGCCCTGTATGCATCCCTTGAACGCCAGTGAACGTTCATGACAAGCCTCCTGTGCCCTTCATGCTCCAATACCCTGCACCAGATCCTTTGAAGGCATGGAGGATCGTACGTCAAGGGATCGTAGAAGGGTATCCAGGTAACAGCCTGCGCCCTTCTCGAATAAGGGACGTCGGAAAGCTTCCTGACAAGGTAATCAACCTGGTCGACATGCATCTTTTCTGCAGACTCCGGGAGGCGGTAATTGAAAAGCCTGTCGTGGTAGGTATATGTCCATTTCTTCTCCGCTGGATTTATCCAGTGGTCGTGTACTCCATTAACAACCTCCTGCCTGTATTTTTCAAGGTCTTCAAGGCCTCCGGGAAAACCGAGGTGTATCCTGGGCTCAGAGAAAGGATCCCTTATAACCATGATCATGGTCGCATCCCTGCTTTCGGCCACGCCCGGAGAATCGTATTCGGTCCTGACAGAAATGCCTTTTTCCCACAACTCGACCAGGCTCCGCTCCCAGACTTCAGCAACCGTATTTCCTTCAACCCTGATTACCGGCAACATTTGGACCTCCTTCTCAATGGAACATCCTTCCATTCGTAGGTGTTCAGAACATCCTTCCTGGTAAGCCATCCCCTTCTCGCCATGCCTACCCCGTACCTTATATTTGCAAACATGCCTGCCTCGTGCAGATCTGTACTTATAAGGAACCTGGCCCCTGCGGACCTTGCCCTGAGTATGTTAAGATCGTTCAGGTCCAGCCTGTCGAAGTGTGAATTGATCTCAAGGGAAACGTTCTTCCCGGCAGCATACTCAATGATCTCGTCTATATCCAGGTCGTACCCGCTCCTGCCTGAAAGAAGCCTGCCCGTGGGATGGGCTATGATATCCACCAGCGGATTATCCATGGCGCTCTTCATCCTTTTGGCGGCATCCTTCCTGAAACCCTGATGTATGGCGGCGATCACGAAATCAAGTTTCTCAAGGATCCTGTCAGGGTAATCGAGCCTTCCGTCAGAAAGGATGTCAACCTCGATTCCCTTAAGCACCTCTATGCCCCTGATCTCCCGGTTAACTTCATCTATTTCTTCGTTCCTCGCACCGAGCTTCTTTTCATCCATTCCGCCGGCTATCCTGGAGGCGGCGGAATGGTCGCAAATACCCACGTAACCGTACCCCATGTCCCGTGCTGCAAGTGCGATCGTCCTTATATCGTTTGTCCCGTCAGAATAGTTTGAATGGGTATGGATGTCTCCCCTTATATCTTCTGCCCTGACAAGTTCGGGCACTTTTCCGGCGAGGGCTGCTTCTATCTCTCCCCTGTCTTCCCTGATTTCAGGGGGAATCCACTGAAGACCGAGGATCCTGTAAACATCCTCTTCCCTTTTACCTGCAACCATCTCTTCGCCCCTGAAAACCCCGTACTCGTTCACCTTAAGGTCCATATCCCTGGCACGACCCCTGAGTTTGACGTTATGGGCGGTGGAGCCTGTAAAATAGAGAAGGGCTGCGCCGTAGGATTCGGGAGCCACTACCCTCAGGTCAACCTGGAGGTTGTATGTCCCGATTATAACCGATGCCTTAGTTTCTCCCCTTGCATTGACCTTCCTGACCAGGGGATGGCTGACAAAAGCATCCACCGCCCTGCTGCAATCGCTGCATGTTGCAAGGATATCCAGGTCGCCGACCGTCTCCCGCATCCTTCTTGCCGATCCGGCAAGGGAAACCTTTTCTGCAACTGCCCTGAGGGGTAGCATCATTTCTTCTGCAACCGGCAGGGCAAGCCCTATGGAAATGCGCTCCTTTCCCGTTTTGTACATCTCTATTCCCATCCTGATATTCTCAACTTTCTTTTCTCCCATGCCTGGAAGAGCTGCAAGCCGGCCGTCTGCCACTGCCTTCTCGATACTTTCAAGATCCCTGACTCCGAGTTCCCTGAAAGCGGCCATAATAGTCCTGGGACCGAGCGCCTGGATCTTCAGAAGGGGAAGAAGGGTTTCAGGAACATCTGAAATAAGATCCTTGTATTTCGCGATACTTCCCGTTTCAAGGTATTCCTTTATTTTCCCGGCCATGCTCTTGCCGATGCCTTCAATCCCGGCCATTTCTTCCATCCTTTCCGGGGAAGAAAGATCCTCATCCATCCCGAGAAGGGCCTCAGAAGCCCTGCGGTAAGCCCTCACCTTGAATATATTCTCTCCCTTCAGTTCAAGTATGTCGGCTATCCTTTCGAAGATCGTTGCAATCTCCTCATTTTTCTTCATTTTTTCCTACCGGGCAAAGGCAAAGCACTTCCTCGGGGATGCCGAGAATCTTCTTGACTTCCTCATCCTTGAATGCCCCTACCATGACAGTCCCCATCCCCAACGACTCTGCGGCTATGTGCAGGTTCTGGCCGCAGTGTCCTGTCTCCATGTAAACATACCTCTTACCTCTGTCTCCATACCTCGTTGTAGTCCTGTTGAAATCGGCCGAAATAATCACCGTCGCAGGCGCATTTATAATTGTTTTCTGGTTCAAACACGCACCTGAAAGCTCGCGGGCGGGATTCCCTTTCGTGACAAGGGAAAGGACGTGCCTTTCCACCACGTAACGGTAGAGTCCCGGGACCAGGGACTCCACATCCTGGGCCATAAGGTATATCTCGAGAGGATAGGTTGCACCCGCCGAAGGAGCAGTGCGGCCTCCCCAGTCTGAATTCTTTCCGCAGGCGGCCCATAGCAATTCCGACACTTCTTTCAGGGATATTCCGGTTTTGCCGAAACTTCTTACTGACCTTCTTCTCATCAGAATAGAAATAATGCTCTTGCTGGAGTCAGGGGCAATCAAAATAATCTCGTCCATTTATCTCTCCTTTTCGTCTTGCCGAAAAGCAGTTAATATGACTCTCTTCCTTTATAGGTATCATCCTTCAGGAGGAACGGCACACGGCCATTAAAGACTTCAGGCTTAGCCTCTCCCGCCTGCCGGTTTATTATATCACAAAAAGATATCACGCGCAGAGAGAGCCGTTGACAGAAGGTTACGAAAGAATATGATGCCGGATTTTTATCGTGAGTTATACGGCAGGTTATGGCAAGATTCACGGGAATACTGATTTTCAGTGAAATGGAACGCGGTACTCATTTTCAAATATGAGGTCCAGCACGTAACTTGCGCTCTTTTCGTCAAGGTAATCTGTCATCTCGAGAAGCCTTTCTTCTGATATGGGCATGCTGTTCAGAACCATACTGCCGCCTCTCCTTTCAACGGAGACGCTTTCATATTCGGTTGACGGGGTGCGGAAAAAGATGAACGTAAAAATGGCCAAAAGGCATGCAGCCGCTATTGCCGGCTTCAGGGCAAACCTTTGCGGCTTCCCGTAAGTTCCCAGTTCGGAGAGCCTTTTCTGCCAGAAATCTTCGTCAAAAACGGGTGAAGCCAAACCGCGGCTGGCCTCCATTACACGCCCGGTTTCCTCGTAATTCCTCCTGCAGCCGC
>JAKPNC010000117.1 GCA_029548585.1 bacterium
CCCGTTCACCGTATACGGCAGGGGATCCCAGTAGCGGGGAGGAAACAGGTTCCTGATCTGGTAAGTCATGACCCTGAAAGGATAATCCTTCCTGTCTCCCAGGAGCCTGAAATTATACTTTTCAGGGTGCCGGAACCATTCCGTCCCGGGGTATATGCCAGGAAACTGTATCAGAACGGAATCAGGAGCAACCTTTTTTATGAATTCGACCGTCTCCATCCTTGTCTCAGGGGTTTCGAAAGGAGCCGGATATATGAAGCTGGCAACGGTAAAAATTCCGGAAGCCCTGCACTTGATAAGAACCTTCTCCATGTCCGTTTTTTTCAGGTTCTTGTTCATCCCCCTTTTCAGGATATCCTCGCTGGCCGATTCAACCCCGAAAAATATGGACTCGCAGCCTGACCTTTTCAGGAGTCCGAAATCAACATCGTAATCATTCACGTGTCCGAAACCGGAGTAACTCACATCCATCTTATCCTCTATTATGCGGCCTGCGATCTCTGACATGAGAGAACCGGGAGTACTCGATCCCGCGTACTTGAAAACCCTTACACCGTATCTTGAACCGTATTCCTTCATCTCCCTGATAACCTTGCCGGCCGACTTTGTCCTTCTCTTCCCGCTCTTGACCGGATGTATGCAGAAATGGCACGAATTTGGACATCCCCTGCTCTCCTCGAGAACAATGACCTTGAGCTTCTCCCCGATGTTCAGGTAAATATCCGGTGAATATACCGGCAGGGGGAGGCTGTCAAGGTCTTCCACGTGCTTCCTCGGGTTCCTTGCCAGCTCGCCGTTTCCCCGCCGGAAAATGATATTGGGTATATTCTCAAGCTTTTCGCTCCCCTGGACAAAATTGGCCAGCATCGTTATGCTCTCTTCGCCCTCGCAGTAACAGAGCGCGTCAAAAAAGTCGCCCACCCTGTATATGTCCTGCCCAAAAATGTCCACCTGGGGCCCTCCTCCGAAAACCTTCAGCCCGGGATACTTTTTCTTCAGGTGGCGTCCGGCTTCCATCGACCAGGTAAATCCCTCTCCGGCCCACAGCTTGAAGCCCACCGCATCTATCTTTTCCCTGTACACGAAACCTTCCAGGAAATTCCTGAGCGTCGCTGAGTATTCCAGCTTCCTCCTTTCGAGGCGGCGGCTGGCAGACTTGAGCATAAGAATGTCCTTCAGCCCGGGCTTCTTCTTATCGAGAAAAACCTTCCGGGCGAAATTTTCAATCGACCTCTCTATTTCCGGGGTGAATATATCACCGCACAACGAGGGCAGGTTGAGGTCAAGGATCTTGACGCCATGCCCGTTGGCAAGGAGGTTGGATGCAAGGGAAGCCATACCGATATCCGGTATGAAATCAGACATTATCTTTGGAACGCCCGCCACTGAAACGAGAAGAAAATTTGTTTTCATGTCTTTTATAGAAAGCTGAAACCGGGACTGTGAGTTGATAAACGCCAATGGCGCAAAAAACCAGCCGCGGCTTTTACTGATTATGAACCGCGGCCCGCCCATATGCGGCGGTTGCGCCTCAGGCATATGTTGTAGATGTTATCTTCTATATTATATATGAAGAAGAAAAGTTTGCAACTATTTTTCCCAGGACTTTTTTTCTCCTGTCATACAACGCCTTCGTGAAGGCCCCATGGGCAGTCGGCTTTGTTACTCCGTCTCCGGAGACCATCCTGCAAAAACCGGGGAATATACTTGGCACGCTTTTTGCTTAGTAGTATTATATAACATGCAACAGCCCGGCCTTACCGTGGCCGGCAAGGAGAATCATGGGAAAGAGGAATACATGGGCGGCCGTCTGCGCACTTTTCCTGGTCGCGGTGTCGGCAGGAGCCCAGGGTTTCAGGAACCCTCCGGAAGGTCCTGCTTCTATTTCCCAGGCGGGGGCGTTCGTTGCACAATGCGACGATGCTTCGGCGGTTATGCACAATCCCGCCGGACTCGTCCAGGTGGAAGGCGAACAGGTGGTGGTTGGAAGCACGCTTCTTTTTCCATTCACATCTTTCAAAAGCGGAACCCTTGATACGGAAAAGAAATTCTCTTCGGGTTACATGCCTTACGCCTTCTACTCGACCGATCTTGGAGGAGGAAATGCAAGATTCGGCATAGGGCTTGCTTCTCCTTTCGGCCAGTCAACAGAATGGGGAAAAAATGCTGTGAGACACTGGAATTATGCTGTCTCCGACTACAGTTCCATGCGGACGGCCGAGATGTCGGCCGTTATGGCTTTCAGGATATCGCCGGAACTCTCGGCGGGATTAGGCCTGGGCATATGCAGGAGCGAGCTCGATATAGACAGCCTCAGGGTTTTCCCGCCCCCCTATCCCCCGGGCGAATTCAGGGAGAAGATAGATGTTGCAGGAACTGCGGCCGCTCCGGTGGGAGGGATACTTTACAACAATGGCAGGGTGAGCGCCGGCCTGGCTTTCCGGGCAGGATACGACATGAAACATTCAGGCACATACAGCATACCGGGGATAATGCTTCACGAGAAAGCAAGCATAGAAATGGAGTTCCCTCCCTGTGTGAGCGCCGGCCTGGCCGTATACCCTGAACCAGGGCTGAAAATCGAACTTGACGCCCACTGGTACGGGTACTCGTCCCTTGATGTGATGAAACTCTCTGTCAGGGGTCTCGGAAGCGTGAGCATGGCCCGCGACTGGAAGGATTCACGCATGTTTTCCCTGGGGATGGAGTACAGGAAATCCAGCAGGATAAAATTGAGAGCAGGACTCGGATACATATCAAGCCCGGTGCCTTCTTCAACCTGGGAACCGAGCATACCCGATGCCGACAGTTTTATCGTCTCTGCCGGGGGAGAATTTGAAACCGGGTTTGGAACGCTGGGATTGGGCATGGGAGTTAACATCTTGAAATCGATCGAAAGGGGGATGCCATATGCAGGAAAATATGAATCTAAAGGATACTTCATCAGCTTCGGGTACAGAAAAAAAATATGAGAAGGCAAACGAGGTTCAGACCGTGCTTGTCATTGACGACGAGCTCGGTCCGAGGGAATCCCTCAAGATGCTCCTTAAGGACTCCTACAGGATTGTGACCGCCGAGTCCGGGGATAAAGGCATAGATTATCTCAAAAAAAATGATGCCGATGCCGTTATCCTGGACCTGAGGATGCCGGGCAAAAGCGGGATAGAAACCCTCGAGGAGATAAGAAAGCTTGACACCGGGATACCCGTGATAATACTCACGGGATACGGTGACATGGAAACGGCAAAAAAGGCCATACACCTTAATGCCATAGAGTTCATAAACAAGCCTTTTGACATCAACCAGATGAGGGAGGCCGTCAAAAACGCCTGCGCCAGAAGACAGAATGACAGGAAACACGCCAGGATGATAGGAGAACTTGAAACCCTTAACGGCCAGCTCAGGGAGAAGATGTTAAAGATAGAAAACATGGCAACGATAGGACAACTCTCCGCCGAGATAATACACGACGTCAACAACCTGCTTACGGTTATCTACGGATACACCCAGCTGTTGATAATGGAATCTGACAATGACAATGCATCCCTGAACCGCAAATACGCTCAAACCATAGAAGAAGAGATCATGAGATGCAAGAAGATTACAAGCAGCGTCGTTGACATGGCCAGGATGAGGATGGAGGTGGAACCGATAAGCCTGAACGGGATCGTGGGGAAAGTGGTTGACTTCTTCCGTAATTCAAGCATGTCAAAGAACGTGGTCTTCACGCTTGAGACCGACGACAGCCTGCCTTTCGTGAAAGCCGACCAGGTACAGATTCACAAGGCCCTCATAAATATCGTCCTGAACGGACTGCAGGCCATAGAGAAATCCGGGGAGATATTCATAAAAACCCGGAGGCACGGGGAATACGGAATTATCCTGGTCAGGGATACGGGCAAGGGAATAGACAAAGATGTCATGGAAAGGATATTCGAGCCTTCATTTACTACCAGGGACGGGGGAACAGGCCTGGGACTTTCAATAGCCAGCAGGGTGATAAGCGAGTACGGCGGCAGGATAGAGGTTAAAAGCCAGCCAGGAAAAGGCAGCGAGTTTATAATAACCATCCCTTTGGCGGGCGGTAAAAAGGACAGCCGCGCCAGGGGCTGAAGTCAGGCTACTTCCTGCGCAGGTAGGAGTTCATGATCCCTTCCCGATGCCTGTACTTGTTGACGGTTCTGACTGATACCATGATTCCCTGGCAGGAAAGCCGGGCCGCAATCTCCCTGTCAGAGAGGGGCGATTTTTCTCCTGCCGTTATCTCCCTGATCCTGCCGGCAACGTAATGACTGCTCAGAGACCCTCCGCCAATCCTTCCGGAAAAGAAGTCCCTTATCCTGAGGATACCCCTGGGCGTATCGAGATACTTGCCGTTCACCGCGCGGCTGACAGTGGATATGCTGACATTCATGGCCCAGGCAACATCCTTTTCTCTCATGGGTTCAAGGCTTCCTCCAAGGAGGAATTTCTTCTGCCTGGATGAAATCTCCAGGAAAATTTTTACAAGGAATTCGTGCCTGTCCGAAAGAACTTTCATGAGCATCCTTGCCTGCCTGAACTTCTTTTCCATGTAAGATTTTTCGCCCGGGGTCAGGGCAGGATTCCGGGAATATTTCTCGTAGAGGTCATTTATTTGCAGGAACGGGAAAATCCGCTCTTCGACATGCACCCTCATGCTGCCGCCCTCCGGTTCGATCCTGCCTTCAGTCACAATAAACCTCCTGTCTTCTTCCGCCAGGCATGAAAGGGGGGAAAAAGAGAGTTTCCTTATGCCGGCGAGGATTCCGGAAACCCGTGACGGATCAATCCCCAGGAGAGCGCCGATCTTCCCGTAATCCTTCTTCACAATGCTCTGCCAGTGGTCAAGGAGCAGGGACCTGAGAAGGATTTCCCCCGGGAAATACCTTTCCACCTGGAGCAGCAGGCATTCCCTCAGGTCCCTTGCCGCTATACCTGCAGGTTCGAGGGATTGGACGAGCCTTACACCCCTTTCCATTTCGTCCACCTCAAACCCGCCTTCCGCCGCCATGTCGCCGCACGATTTCCTCAGGTATCCGTCCCTCTCGAGGTTGGCTATAACCAGCTGGCCGGCCTCTTCAAGGCGGGCGGAATCGGTTGAAAGCCTCATCTGCTGCAGAAGGTTTTCCATGCGGAAATGATTGTCCGGAAGATCTGAAACCAGGGGCATGTTCTTCCTGCCGGGATCGTATTCAAGGAAAGGGTTCTCTTCGGCCTCCTTCCTCACAAATCCCTCGAGGCCCGGATAGGGAAGGTTTAGAAGCGAAAGGAAAAGCTGGTGCCTCGGAGCGAGAACCAGCCTGTTTTGAAGCCTGTTTCCTGTTTCAAGTTTCATTTTAACCCCGTTAATATTATACCCCCATACGGTTTTCCCTTAAAATAACCCGCCGTTTTCCCGACATGCGCATGGTCATGCACAAACCTTGAAATATGGAAATGTAACAGGATCAGGCAACTGTTATTCACAGTTTCCCGCACCTTTTCCCTTTATTTTTGGATGGCGTTGAAGTATAATATCCGGAAAATATAGAAATCAGGAGATTGAAAGAACTTGACCTGTGTATACTGGCATATCCAGATCCTTTAAAATGACACCTTTATACTCAAACTATGGAAAAGACCGGCTGTTTTACTTTAGGATGGCCATGGTTGCCATCGGCGCGGTTACCATTTTCAGGCTCTTCTACATCTCCATGCTTCCCCTGACCTCGGATGAAGCTTATTTCTGGGTATGCAGCAGGCATCCCGCGCTATCTTATTACGACACCCCTCCGATGGTTCCCTGGTTGATAGCGGCGGCATCTGGGATGCTTGGGAATACCGAGTTTGCTGTAAGGCTCCTGTCTCCCGTATTTATGGCCCTTTCTGCAATTCTCATCTTTTTTCTCTCGAGGGAAGTTTCGGGGGGCGGGGACAAACCGGCCTTCTTTTCCGCTTTCATGCTCCTCTCGATACCAGGGTACGCCTTCGCCGGACTTCTCTCGGGAGTCGAGTCTCCATTGATTTTCTTTTACACTCTTTCCCTATACCTTATTTACATGGCGGTTCAAAGGAAGAAGGATTTTTACTGGATCGCGGCAGGCCTTGCCACAGGACTGGGATTCCTCTCAAAATACCTCATACTTTTCATTCCTTTAAACCTTTTCATCTACCTTGCCCTGACGGACAAAAGAAGATACCTCAAAACACGCCACCCGTATATTTTCCTGCTGACCGCGGCAATGGTATCAAGCCCTGTCTTCATATGGAACGCGCGCAACCAATGGGCAAACTTCATCCTTAACTTTTTCAACAGGACAAGGTCTTTTACATCGGTTTCATTCAATCCCGCAGAGGTTATCCTTTACCTTGCGGCGCAGGCCGGAATCATCTCGCCTCTGATGCTGGCGGTGATGGGATACAGCCTCTTCATGATGGTAAGGGAAATAAGGCAGTCAAGGGACGACCGGATTCTTTTTCTATTCTTATTCTCCTCTCCGGTCATTGCCTTCTTTCTCATCTACTCTCTTCTTTTCGAGGCGCCCGCTCCCCATTGGTCCGGTGTTGGATACATCGGCATCATGGCGTGTTTGCCTCATTTCGTCTTCCGGGAAGGGTCAACGAAAAGGGTCCGTAGGTTTTTTGCTTATTCCCTTATTCTCTCGATCGCCGTAACGGTTTTCCTGCACGCTATCCCTTTCTCGGGCAAGCTTTTGGAAAGGATACCGTCCGGGAGCAAGACGGTGGACAGGATTGAATCCTTCATCTCCCGGTACCCTGAAAAGGCAGGGAAAAGACTCGGAGAAATAAGGGATTCCCTCGGAAATAAGGAGAATTATTTCCTCATAGGAAGGGGGTTTGCGCTTGCTTCCTACCTCGAGTTCTACAATCCAGGCCAGGAGAAAGTTTACATGATATTCCAGAGATCCAAGCTGGGACACGGTTATTATTTCTGGCAGGACATAAACGAGAATATCGGGAAGGACGCCATCTTCGCTGATGAAAGCAGAAGGTACGAGAAAGAACTCGGAAAGCTCTTTTCAAAGATAGAAAGCCTGCCCGTTTGCAGTCTGGAAGGGATGGACGGCAGACCTCTCAAAAGACTCTTTTTTTACAGGTGCGTTGGGTTCAGGGGTATGGAGAGGGAGAAGCCTTTCGTTTTGAGAAAAAAGGACTCAAACCCCGGCAAAAGTTGATAAACAGGTTCTTATATTGTAAAATAAAAGTGCGGTATCCCATGAAAAAAGGAAGGTGTTTACGCCTGGAGAATGGAAAAAGGTTGAAAGATATCCTGACTTTTCTTGAAAGGGAGTATCCATGCGCGAAAACCGCGCTTGATCACGGTTCGCCTTTCCAGATGCTGGTGGCAACGATTCTCTCGGCCCAGACTACGGACGCGCGGGTCAACATGGTTACCCCGGGACTCTTCAATAAATTCCCGACTGCCGCGGATATGTCGCATGCCGGCATAGAAGAGATAGAGAGGGAGATAAGGTCCGTTAATTTCTACAGGAACAAGGCGAGAAACATACGGAAGCTTTCCGGAATCCTGGTGGAGAAATGGTCAGGAAAGGTGCCCGGTTCCATGGCAGAACTGGTCTCTCTCCCGGGAGTGGCAAGGAAAACGGCAAACGTCGTGATGGGAGAAGCCTTTGGCAAAAGCGAAGGAATAGTGGTTGACACCCATGTTAAAAGACTGGCCTGGAGACTGGGACTGACAAAAAACACCCTGCCTGAAAAGGTGGAAGCTGACCTGATGGAATGTATTCCCCGGAACAGGTGGATTTCTTTTTCCATGCAGCTCATACTCCATGGCAGAAAAGTATGCAACGCAAGAAAACCATTATGCGAAATATGCGGACTGGCAGGATGCTGTCCCTACGCAGCCGAAATAGGGCGGGACAAAAATAAAAATGAAAAAGACCAACCTTAGGAATATACGGGAAAAATTGCAGTTTCTCCTCCTTCTGGCCGCACTTGTCTCAGGTTGCTCCCTTACGATAGGCACAACATCCACCACCTCGGTAAAATCCTCCGGCGAAACCATTCACATTGTCATGAAAGGTGAAAACCTTTTCAGAATATCAAAGTACTACTACGACCTGGAATCGACTATTGAGATCCATAAGGGTATAGAAAGGATAAAAAAGGCCAACGGTATGGAACATGAACAGCTTTCTGTTGGACAGAGGATTTCAATCCCCGGTACGGATAAAAAGCAGCCCCGGTTTGCCCTTACTCCCCCCGTGGCCCCGGACGGCGAAACGCCCGGGCAGGCCGCCCCGCCGGATTCCAGGCAGGAAGAACCCCCTGCGGCAGATCCCCTTCCTCCCGTTATGGATCCCGTACCGATAGTCAAGGATAAAATGTTCCTGTGGCCGGCAAAGGGAAGAATCATATGCAATTTCGGGGAGCTCGGAAACCAGGGCATAGACATCGCTGTATCCTCTGCCTCGGAGGTTGTCGCCTCCGACTCCGGCAAGGTCATATTTGCCGGTACGACAGCAAAACACCAGGAGACCGTTATCCTTGAACACCAGAACGATATCTATACCGTTTACGGGCACGACATGGAGATCCTTGTAAAACAGGGAGATACCATAGGCAAGGGGAATAATATAGGAAAGGTAAAGAGCGGAACCCACAGGATAAGGTATCTCCATTTCGAGATAAGGATAGGGACCGTTCCCGTGAATCCTTTGATATACCTTCCCGAACAGGAGAAAAATGGCAGGTAACCCGGGCATGGAAGAAACAGGAAGGGAGAAAATTGCGCCTTACGGCGTCAAGTCCTCGGAGACTCTCGGAAGGAAATACTCCGAGAAGGAACACCGCCTGAGGACGCCATTCCAGCGGGACAGGGACAGGATAATCCACTCCACGGCATTCCGAAGGCTCGAATACAAGACCCAGGTTTTCATATACCACGAGGGAGACTATTACAGGAACAGGCTTACCCACACCCTGGAAGTCCAGCAGATAGCACGAACCATAGCCCGTATACTGGGGCTTAACGAGGACCTCGTTGAAGCCATTTCACTTGCTCATGACCTCGGACACACGCCTTTCGGACACAAGGGGGAAGATGCCCTTGACAGGCTTATGAAGGAATACGGGAAATCCGGTTTTGAACATAATCGGCAGGGGCTGAGGATAGTTGACAAGCTGGAGATGAAGTATCCCCAGTTTCCGGGTATAAACCTGTCTTACGAGGTAAGGGAAGGCATCATAAAGCATAATACCAGCTATGACCTTCCGGCAGAAGACAAGGAGTACGAGGAATTCATAAAAAATCCATCCCCGTGCCTTGAATCCCAAGTGGTAAATTTCGCCGACGAGATTGCATATACCTGCCATGACCTTGACGACGGGCTTAAATCAGGCATCATTTCCTTTCAGGACCTTGAAAATATAAGGCTCTGGAAAGAGATCGAATCAGGAGCTTACCTTGAAAATCTGGACGAGGAGATCAAGAGGATCGTGATAATACGCAACCTGATAAACCACCTTGTCGAAGACCTCGTAAACCAGAGCTCTTCCAACATATCCAAAGCCGGGGTCTTATCGGTGGACGACGTGAGAAAGAATCCGCCCATACTTTCCCACTCTCCGGACCTCAGGGAAAAGCACGGACAGATGAGAAAATTCCTCGAAGAGAACATGTACGCCCATTTCAGGGTGATAAGAATGGCCCAGAAAGCCGCACGGGTCATCGAATGCCTGTTCAGGTCTTACATGAAGGAACCCAGGCAGCTTCCTCCTTACCCCCGGTCGCGCATGGACAGGGAACCGCTGGAGGTGATCGTCTGCGACTATATAGCCGGAATGACCGACAGGTACGCACTTCTCGAATACCAGAAACTCTTTGACCCGAACTTCACAGTCTGAAGCTTCGCCGATGGAAAATAAAAAATTCTGGATATGCGCCCGCCTTGCCGGGATAGGACCGGCAAGGCTCGGAAGGCTCGTCTCCGCACACGGTTCCATTGAGAATGTCTTCTCCCTTGGCGCGGAAAAACTTAAACTTGAAGGAATCCCGGATAAAGTCGCCGCTAACATGGAAGGATGGGAGAAGCTTCCGTGGAAAGAAGAGATAGAGCTTTGCAGGAAAAACGGATTAAGGCCCGTCACGCCCTTTGATCCGGAGTACCCTGCCAGGCTCAGGGAGATATACGATCCCCCCTACATCCTTTATGTCATGGGCGAAATACCTGATACCGTCATGTCCCTTGCAGTGGTAGGAACAAGGACCCCGTCAACTTACGGAACCAGGATGGCGGAAAAGCTTTCCATGGAGCTTGCATACTGGGGCTTCACCGTGGTCAGCGGACTCGCAAGGGGCATAGACGCTGCCGCCCACAGGGGCGCTCTCAAGGGAAAAGGCAGGACAGTGGGAATCATCGGCTCGGGTTTCGGCCATTTTTACCCGAGGGAGAACCTGGAACTTGCCGGCAGGATATCCGAATCCGGAGCGGTTCTTTCGGAATTTTCTTTCTCAACAAAACCTGAACCACGCAACTTTCCAATCAGGAACAGGATCGTTTCCGGCATATCAAGGGCTGTCCTCGTGATAGAAGCCGGGCAGAAAAGCGGTGCGCTCATAACCGCCTCTTGCGCCCTTGAACAGGGAAGAGACGTTCTCGCAATCCCCGGACAGGCGGACAATATCTTTTCAAGAGGAGGAAACAGGCTTCTGAGGGAAGGAGCCGTACTGGTTGAGAACGTGAATGACATAATAGATTCCCTCAACCTGGAGAAGAAAAGTAAAAAGGAAGAAGGGCGAAAAGAAACGGCGAGTCTCACGGAAAACGAGAAAAAAATCATGGAAGCTGTGGGTGAAAGGAAAGTTGGCATTGAAGAACTGTCAGCATGTACCGGGTTGAAAGCAGGCGAAATATCGGAAGCCATCCTGGGCCTTGCCTTGAAAAACCTCCTTTCAGAGCTCCCCGGAAAGGTTTATGCCAGGAGGCAAAAATAATGATGCCGGCATTTCTGCGGTCTTCAGCCGGCACAGGAAGAGGACCTTCGCCCGGGAAACCTTATTTTCATGACGCTCATTTGATTTTAAACGGGTTATATTGTATATTCTACTATGAGTAAAACCCGGGTTTTAGAAGGGAAGGCCCCGTACGTGACAGGCGGGGCTGAGTAAAAAAGGAGAAAAATGAAATACACTCAAATG
>JAKPNC010000156.1 GCA_029548585.1 bacterium
ATCTGGAAAATTCTTCGTGTCTTTGTGAAGCATAGGGCAGCCAAATGCCTCTGTCGCGCATACCCACACGGGATCTGCCAATACAAGAACCTGTCTTGACGCCGCCATGGCAAGCTTTTTCACTGATTCCTGATTGTAACCTCCGGCGCCCGGCAAAAACCATAAGTCGTGGGTACGGGATCCCCCTTGTGCGTTGCTGGGTCTTGCGAGAATCTTCTTATCAGGGTCAGGATAGCCGGCAGTCCAGGTCTGCCAGTAATCCTTTACCATCGGGCCGATGCGGAAATCAAGCTCCTTGCCCGAACGGCCTGACCAGAAGACAGCCCTTGCTCCCCTTTTTCCAAAAGAAAGTTCCTGGGGATACCTTTCTGACAGCCAGGGCATGGCGAGGGTTATGCCGAAATTGCCATAATCCCCATGGGACCAGTCTCCGGCTATCTTGAATTCTTCAATAATTCTGTCCCGCCCTTCCGAAAAACTCCCTGTTGCCGCCTTGTATTCTCTTTCCATAAAATGAGGATATTCGCTCTGCAGCATGAATATTTCGTCGCCGTCATTCTTTATTCTCCTGATTTCTTCAGAGTTTTCTCCCAGGGCGCAATATACATCAGAGGGTTTGCCGGGGGTTTTGAATTCGAGACCGTAATCCCTTATCCATATTTTGTTGGTATCTTCGGTGAGGATGAGTGAATGGGTTATCTTCACGTACGGCGTGCCTGCAGAAAAATAAAACCAGGCATCCGCCCGCGCAACCTTTTCGCCTGTATCGGTGACATACCAGCCCGAACGTTTTACCACGAACCTGCCGGGCCCTTCTTTTAAAACAGTATTCTCCACCTCCGCAGCCTTTCCCGATATGCGGGCGGTCCTGCCGGAGTTGTCCACAAGGTACGCCCCGGAACCCGAACCTTCAAGAATAGATACCCTCCTGCCTCCGGATACAAGCCATCCCTTTTCGGGAAGAAGCTTGTCGCTGTCAAATTGGTATGCCGCCGCACCCGTATCCACGGTGAAACCGCCGTCCGGCTGCCGGGTTACCTTCAGGGGATTGGGATACGGACTCCTGCTTATGCCGGGTCCGTACTCAACCCGGTATTCTCCGGAGGGTGACGCCGTCAATCCTGCAAGGGCCCAGCGGATACTCCCGTCGCGCCACTTTGCCGCCACGTCTACCTGGCAGGCCACCTCCCTGCCTCCGCCGGTTATCCTCACGGCCGCCGGATCCTTAAGCTCGCCCTCGGGAAAGGAAAGGCTGGCTACAAGCGGCCAGGGAGAGTCGAGCCCGGAGATATCGTTGATCCTGATGTCGAATTGTCCGGCAGACAGAAGTGAGATTGAGAAGAGAAAGAATACGAAAGTTTTTCTCATGTGCCCTCCCGTGATAACCTGTCAGGGAATTGAGATTTCTCTCATTATACTGCATAAACTTTATGACGGGCCTTAACAAGGCAAAGGCATACCTGTCTCTTCACAAAATGGCGGTTTTATTTTGCGAATTTGATGAAACCGGCGTTTTCCACCCGCCACAACTGCGTGCCTGTCGGTATCCAGTTGAAAAATCCTGCTTTTTTATAGGTGCCTATACTGAAGGCAAGCTGTTCAACCTCTTTCGGATTAATCCCTATATCGGCAAGCGGTATCTTCATTTCGGAGGTCCATTCCTTCGTTTCGTTATTGACAACCGAGACTTTATACTGGATGGAACTTTCAAGCTTCCTGACCCTCGCGTGGGGCATCCCGAAGAGGTTGTGGATAACGAGCTCTCCGTTTATTCTGCCTGTAAATATATATATCGGGCCCGTTACCATATCGTCTATCCACCACCCCTGGCTATGAGCCCCGTTTTGCGTCTCTATGCCGATCTCAAACCACGGCTCCTGTTGTTTCAACCGGGGAAGCATCCCTTCAACAAAAGGGTCGGGCTCATGCTTCATGCCTATATAAAGGTTTTCATCATCGTACATCAACCAGGCAAAGCTTCTTGCGCATTTTATATCTTTGCCCATATGTTCTTTTTCCACCACTATCCCATTTTTAACATCTATTTTATTCCACTCGTCATTTCCGAGCTTTCCGTCAATTTCCACGGGAGAATTCCTTCGGGTAACGGTATAATAGGCGGGAGGACTGATCCTTTTGACCGACGACATGATGTTTTTGGTGCCTTCAAGGGGACTCCAGCCGGCGACAGAAAAATATTTTCCAGTTTCCTTCTCGTCCCTGTGGGTAGGCCAGGTTGCCCTCAAAGGACTCTCATATACTCCGATATCCTTTTGAGAGATCGGGTCGCAACCCGTAAGTCCGAATATTGGAGAACCGGCTCTAATCCTGAAATCCCTTGTTTGTTTTTGGACAAAGGGAATATCTTCGCCATCCCAGTTGTTCCTTATTATGTTATCCTGCAGGATGCCGGAAGAGATGGAGATAAAAGGCCCTCCGGTATTGACATTGCGCTCTATAACGTTGTTCATCGCCCACCCTACGGGTTTTTCCCTGTTTAACATATCAAAAAGCTGGGGATACCTGTAACTCCATGGAGGTTGTTTATACCGGACCCTTGTAAGATACCTTGAAGCCAGTGTTGAAATCCTGTCAGCAAAGGGTTCTCCATCAGGAGTATTGAAGAGAGTCCACCTGTTGCCCTGGGAAATGGCTCTTACCGAGGCGTCTACAAAAAGGTTGTTTTCAATGCGGTTTTCAGGTTGAGCGTTTGCAATTCCATTGTCAAACCTGTAGAAAATGTTATTCTCCATGACAATGCCGCCGTTTATAGCGTCCACATGTATGGCGTTCACACCCTGGGACGGGTTAGGAGAAGAACGCGCGCTTATGTGATGGAAAAAATTATTCCTTATGAGATTGCCTCTGTTCATAAGGTACCAGGGCTCTCCATAGGTATACATAATGCCTATCTCCCTTCCTTCAGAAGGAGCATCATGGATCTCGTTGAACCCGATGATATGGTCGTTTGCGTCAAACTTGATGGCTATCGACGGAGAATCGTACACATCGTTGTGAGAAGCTCTCTGACCTGTCCCGTTTATATTCAGAGCGTTGGCGTAACTGCCGCCGCTGAACCTGTTAAACCTGTAAATATGGTTATTTTCAGCGGTATGCATGGAAGGAATAAGCTTTTCCCTGTCCCCTCCTGTCATATATATGCCGCCGGCTCCGTTATCATAAATATCACAACCGACCACGGTGTGGGACCATCCGTTTTCAATTTTCACCCCGCACTGGCCGACATTTCGAATCGTGCTGCCCGCCAGCAGATTGTTATACCCGCCTTCAATAATAATCCCATCCGTTCTTGTCGACTCGAGGGTGAGGTTGTAAAATACAAGGTTTGAAGAATTTTTTATTGATATGATTGGCTCTGAGAGAGTTGATACTATGATTTCTTTATTCCTGACATCTTCAGGAGGATAAAAATAGAGGATGCCCGTGTCCCTGTCCAGGTACCACTCTCCGGGAGAGTCTGTCTCGCTTAAAAGATTATAAGCGTAGTAAGGCATACCCTTCCCCACCAGAATATCATAGAGAGGATAAGTGGGACCCCATCTTATATCTTTGGCAAGAGATATTGTCTTGTTTTCAGTATCTATAGATTGAAGTTTTACGTGGTCCTGGGCATATACAAAATACCAGTAGCCGTGCAGCCAAACATCTTTTTCACCCAGCCACCTTTCCGGGCGGTTTTCGGTATAGCTGAATGTGCCTTTCCGGTACTTGCCTCTTCCCGTCATTTCTCCATCGGGATTGGGAACTTCGCCCGTAAAAGCATAACCTTTGTTCGGCCAGCGTGACACCTGCATCGCTTTGCCTTCATAAAAAACTTCCATAGCGCTGATATTATCTTTCCCGTAACCGCCGCGGTTGGAATACTCTCCGTAATCGGTAATGCCCTGCGCCTTCAAATCAGACATCCACACCTTGCCTTTAGCTTCTTCAGGCAGTCTCTTTATAACCTCCGGGTCGGTGAGAAGTTTGAAGTCCCTGACCTCTTTTCCCCCTATAATCCGTACATTTTCCCCGGGGTAGCTCCTGTACACAACCGGAGCCTCTTCAGTCCCTGAATCCTCTTTGCCGAAAGTCAGGCCCTCCTCAAGAAAATACCTGCCTCCCCTGAGAAAGACGGCGATACCTCCTTTCGGCATTCCCTTTTCTTTCAACTTTCTTACTTCTTCCTGCGCCCTCTTTATGCTTCCAAAAGGGCTTCTCAAGGTTCCCGTATTGGTATCCCTGCCT
>JAKPNC010000159.1 GCA_029548585.1 bacterium
GGAAGCTCATCCCTGAAATACAAGCTGATAAGGATGCCCGGCGAAGAGGCCCTTGTAAGCGGGGCTGCCGAGAGGCTCGGAATCAAGACCGCAGGAGTTTCAGTTATCACCCATGTTTCCGGGGGAAAGAAAAAAAAGATAGAGGCCTCCCTTTCCGGCCACTCGGAAGCGCTTGGAAAAATCCTCGGGCTTATCGGGGAAGACGGCGGTACCCGGTTCGATGTTTTTGCGCACAGGTACGTCCATCCCGGCACCCGTTTCAGGAAGACTGTCAGGGTGAGGGGGCCTGAACTTGAAATCCTCAGGGAAACATTGCCCCTGGCTCCCATACATAACCCGGTTTCGTACAACCTGATGGAGTTCTGCCACAGGCAATACTCTGCCAATGACCAGTACGCGGTTTTTGACACCGCTTTTCACCGTACCATACCTGCGGAGTACGGCAGTTACGCCCTGCCCAGGGGCATGGTCAAGTCCTACGGCCTTAAAAAGGTGGGATTCCACGGGATCTCCCACAGGTATTCATCTGAAGAGTCATGCAGGTTTCTCCGGAAGAGCCGGACAACCCAGCGGATAATAATATGCCACCTGGGTACGGGGGGTTCAAGCGTTTGTGCCGTCAGGGAAGGCAAGTCCATAAACAATTCCATGGGCTTTACGCCGCTCGAGGGGCTTGTAATGAATACCCGATGCGGGGACGTTGATCCCGGCACGGTATTCTATCTCATGTCACGGGATCTCTTTCCCCCGGGTGATGCCGAGAATATTCTCAACAAGAAGAGCGGCGTGCTCGGGATATTCAATGCTTCTTCGGACCTGCGGGACGTTGTGAAATCCATGGATTCTGACAGAAGGGCCAGGATGGCTTTTGACATGTACGTTAACAGGGTAAGGACCTACATCGGGTTCTATGCCATACTTCTCAAGAAAGCCGACATCCTTGTTTTCACGGATTCGCTCGGGGTGGAAGAGCCCCTGGTGAGGCAGGCCATATGTAAAAAAATGTCGTTCCTGGGAATCAGGCTCGACGAGGGTAAGAATCTCGGGTACAAAGGAGGCATAGAGGATATTTCCGCCCGCAATTCCGAGACAAGGATACTGGTGATTCCTTCTGATGAGGAGATCATGATAGCCAGGGAAGTTTACAAGGAGATGAAAAAAAATGGTTCTTGTTGTTGACTGCGATCTGAAGAACATAAATATCAGGGTTTTCGGCAGAAAGAGAGGAGAAAAGCCTTCCACGTCCTTCAGCATGGGGATAGATGAAAGCCTTGCCAGCGCAGATTTTCTGCGCAGGAGGATCATCTCCATGGCAGGCAGGGAGGCCATAGAAGCCTTCTCTTTCAGAATTGTCTTTTCCGGGGACCTGCTCGGGAGTGTCGAGCAGGTGGACGGCGATTTCCTGAAAAGGTTTGAGAAGCTCACAGGATTTTTTCCCTTTTACGTGCCGCTGATGTCGGAAATACTAAAGAGGTTCAGGGAGGCTTTCGATTCCGTTCCGGTGATTGCCTTTTCTGAGACATCTTTCTTCTCCGGCCTGCCCGATGAAAGGAAGTATTACGCCCTCCCGTTTGAATACTACAAGGAGACGGGCATAAGAAAATGGGGGTTTCACGGGATCTCGCACGCCTCCAACTCCAAGGCCGTTGATTCCGGCAAAAAGGTTATATCCATAGTCATGGACAGGCAGACGACCGTTTGCGGAATTTCCGGCAGAAAGCCCCTGACCATCAGCCTCGGGTATACTCCGCTTGAAGGGATCATGTCCTCAAAAGGCTGCGGGGATATAGATCCGGGAATTGTCTTCTACCTCATGAATGTCCACGGCTTTTCCGTTCACAGGATCGACGAGATTCTCAAGAGCGAGAGCGGCTTCCTGGGCGTTACGGGTTGCAACATGGATATACCGGAGCTTCTCAAGCTAAGGGGGCGGAAGGTCAGCGTGGACCTTGCTTTCGGGATATACCTTTCACAGGTTTTGAAGCATGCGGGCGAGGCGGTGGCGGCTCTCGGCGGGCTTGACGCAATTGTTTTTGCCGGCCCGGGAACCGTG